>CANCGR010000523.1 GCA_947377625.1 Gammaproteobacteria bacterium
TGTTGAACAACAGTGGGGGGCAATGATATAAACCTTAACTTAGTGATATTGCCGTGCAACCAGGGGTAAAACAAAAAAATAACACGCACCCCGTAGGCGGTGCCACAATCGCTCCCTGACTCCACAACAACCCGCTCATAGCCACGAAGGAAGCCCGCCTGCACGGGCTCAACCTCACATCTCGCCTGTCCGGCCATGGCGGGGTTCTTGCCCTCAACCCACACGCAACACGTCATCACTCCGCTAGGAGTGAAATCTTTATAGCCCCTGGTGCAACCCACTGCCATTAACTAAAGGAAGCCTGATAAGGCTTCAACAAAAATAGCCACCGGTGAAACCGGTGGTAGATAATCGTAAAACACCAACACTGAAAGTGTTGAACAACAGTGGGGGGCAATGATATAAACCTTAACCTAGTGATATTGCCGTGCAACCAGGGGGTTAAAACAAAAAAATAACACGCACCCCGTTAGGCGGTGCCACAATCGGTGAAGAACGCAACAATAGAAACTAATTACCCCGCACCCCCAACACTACCCGCCAATACCATTATTCAATCCCCTGTTAAATATTTCCTTCACCATGCCAAACATCATTGCAGAAAAGTCTTCCTTAAATTCCTTGTTATCAGAATAAAGTTTGTACAGGTCAAAATTAGTAGTAATGTGCTTCAGCAATTCTTCGCCAACAACTTTGTCGCTCGTTATTCTTGCATTTTGTTCGTCCGAGTGCTGTATCGACGTTATTAACTCCTGATTCTTTGCCACATCCTGTGCAACACTTTCAGCCATTTGCCGTACCTTGTCTACGTCCTCAAACTGTGTACCGTAACGGTCATTGAAGGTTTGCAGGATATTGGAAAGCCGGTCAATTTCCGGCTGGTTGGTAGCCCCCCTCATCGCCGTCGGAATCGGCTTCAATTCATCACCTTGTTCCATTACAATGCAGGTAGTTGCCTCAAGTTGCAAACGGTAACTATCCATGTCAATATTATCCAATATGCCCTGGGCCAGGTCAATTGGCGTTTCACCACCCAATTTGTTTTGCAGGTGGTTCAGGAAAATGTACAACCTTTCCAGGTAGGGGTTTTCAAACGGTACGATTTGCGACAGGAAAATGTACAGGCGGACATATGTTTTAACCTTCGCCCTGAAATCCACCTGTTGATCTTCCCCCAAATCATGTCTGAAGATTGCCGAGGAAGTATCGAGCAGGAAATGCAGTTGGTCAATGGGAACATTAGCCAGTATTTTATCAGAGAACGCAACAACCTGCTCCCTGGTGTATACCTGAAAATTATCTAACGCTTCCTGCAGGTCGAAGAGCTTATTGGGGTCTGTCGCTTCACCCAAAATGGTACTTTCAAAATAAGGCTTGAATGCTTTTTCTATTTCTTCAACCGAATTGGCGAAGTCTAAAATAAAGGTTTCCTTTTTGAGCGGGTGGCTCCGGTTTAAGCGAGAGAGTGTTTGCACAGCATTTACCCCACCTAGCTTTTTATCAACATACATGGTATGCAATAGCGGCTGGTCAAACCCGGTCTGGTATTTATTGGCGACCAGCAGAAAACGGTATTCATTTTTCTCAAATTCTGAAGGTATTGAATTGCTGGAAAACCCATTGAGCTGGGCTTCCGTCTGCCCGTCAATTTCACCGGAAAAGGCCACTATGGCTTTGTAAGGGCTGTTGATCTTCGCCAGATAGCTGTCGAACGCCCGCTTATATTGTACTGCATTAGCCCGTGTGCCGGTAACCAGCATCGCTTTCGCTAAACCGCCCATCCGTTTTTTCCGCACTACATTGTCCATAAAATCTTCAACAATAAGTATTGCCTTCTTCTTTATGGCATGTTCATGGCTTTCAACAAAGGCTTTCAGTTTCTTTTGCGCCCTCAGCCTGTCATACTCCGGGTCGTCTTCCACCTTCTTTAGCAAGGCATAATAACTCTGAAATGTGGTATAGTTCTGCAATACATCCATAATAAAACCTTCTTCTATCGCCTGCTTCATGGAATACAAATGAAATGCCCTGAACTTCATTTTATCACCTTCCAGGTACGGCACACCAAACAGTTCCAACGTCTTATTCTTAGGCGTTGCAGTAAAGGCAAAATAACTGGCATTCGGCAATAGCTTTCTCGACTTCACCAGCACACGTATAAAGTCCTCACCCGTTGTTGGCTCTGCGGCATCCTCAATGTCAACCATGCTGGCAATATCTTCCAGGTCCTCTTCTAGGTCCGCCTGTGTTTCCTGGTCCAGATCCAGTTTTGCCAGGGTTTCATTGAGTTTCCGGGCCATTTGCCCGCTCAGGCTACTGTGGGCTTCATCAATAATAATGGCAAAATTGGTCCCCGGCAGCTCACCAATGTCTTTAACAATATGCGGGAATTTCTGAATGGTCGTTATAATGATCTTCTTACCATCTTCAAGGGCCTCCTTCAGTTCCTTGCTGCCTTCAGTTATTGCATGAACGAGCCCGTTCACCTGCTGAAACTGCTTGATATTTTTCCTGATCTGCGCATCCAGCACCTTTCGGTCAGTAACAACAATAACCGAATCAAAAATATGTTTGCTCCCGCTTTTGTCGTGCAGCCCTACCAACTGATGTGCCAGCCAGGAGATAGAATTGGACTTCCCCGAACCTGCCGAATGCTGGATCAGGTACTTTTGACCCGACCCATGTTCCTGTGCATCTTGCAGCAATTTCCCAACTGCGGTCAACTGGTGGTACCGGGGGAATATCAGCTTTTTTTCCTTTCGTGTCCTCACCTTGCCCTTTTCATCAAGGTATTCCTTTTCTTCCGTTACCAGTTGGCAAAAATTCTGGATGATGTCGGTGAGTTTACGTTTGGTGAGCACCTCCTTCCACAAGTATTCCGTCATTATGCCATTAGGTACCGGTTCGTTGCCGGCACCATTGTTATAGCCTTTATTGAACGGCAGGAAGTATGATTTTTCTTTTTTCAGGTGGGTACACATCCAAACCTCTTCGGTATCAACCGCAAAGTTGACGACAAGCCTGCCCAGCCTGAATATTTCTTCATTGGGGTCTCTGGCCTCCTTATATTGCTTTATAGCATGTTGCACGTTTTGTTTCGTGAGTTCATTCTTCAGTTCAAAAGATGCTACAGGTATGCCATTGATCAAAACCATCATGTCCAGCGACTTCTTGTCATTCGGCGAAAAATAAACCTGCCGCATTACCGAAAATAAATTGGCCTCGTAACGTGCCTGCGCACCTGTATTGTAGCTGGAAACCGGCTGGTCATAAAACAGGTCCAGTTTTTCACCCGTATGCCCGTCGGTAATGCCCTTGCGCAATACCTCAATAACACCCTTTGCCACCACCTGATCGTGCAGGCGCTTCATTATTTTTTGCTCGTAAAGGTCCTTATGAAATAATTTAAGGCGGGCTACCGCCCTGGGTTGGGTACGTTCTAAAAAACGGAACAACAACTCCGCATCGAGGCAGGCCACATTATCATACGACTTGTTGTCACGAAGCAGGTATTGGTTATTGCTAACCAGGTACCCGGCAATATGGGCCTCCAGCCCTTTTTCGGTGGTGTCAGTTTGTTGCATCTTTAGTCCGTTTCTTGTTTACCATAGGCTACATCTTCCTCAGCCGCTATGCTCCATTCTTCCTCTTCTATTTCATAATCTTGTTCAGTCCCCTGCTTGTCTGCAAATTGGTAATTCCGGACATCAATTTTGCCGGTTACCGCTTCTGCTATCAGTGCCGTTTTGTATTCCTGGGTAAGGGTGATTTCTGTCTCTATTACAGCGATAATCTTGTTAATGACTGCCGTTTCCTTTTCGATATGCTTGACAATAGCACCTTGTTCAGAAAGTGGGGGGACCGGTATTCGTACACCTTTAATTTGACCTATTGCTATCCCTGGCTGGGCTGCAGTTTGCGACAACCTTCCCAAATTGCTTTTCGCTAATATTCCTCCCAAAAAAACCGTCTCCATTTCAATTTTAGGGTAAGTAACAATTGCATGTTCGGAAGCCCAGAACCTACCTTTTGCATATTTTATGTTTCCACACAATGCTCCCTGCCTTCCGAT
>CANCGR010000524.1 GCA_947377625.1 Gammaproteobacteria bacterium
TTGCCAAAACCAGAGGCGCGAAGCAGAGTGCTAGCAGGCAAGCCAATAAAGCTATAGCGCCCAAAGCGCTCGCCGCCAACCACGGATTCCAGTAGGAAGCTGTTGTTGCCTTGACCAGAGTTCGGAGACTCGTCTTCGCTCGGTGGCGCGGCAAGTTTGAGATACAGCGAGAGTGGGGTTTCTAAATCCGCAAAAGCCGTCAAAGTGAGCGGGATGCGGTTGTAGCCTTGTGTGGCTAACGTGTTGAATTCAAGTTCCGTCATTGCGTTTCTTTCAAAATTTCTAAAGGCAGTTAAAAAAGCAGGGCGCACTGCAATCGAGGCGCCCGCAAAGGGGTTAGAGGCAGGCTGAATTTGGCGTACGCCAAAGCCAAGCTCCTCGCGCCCAAGCGAATGCTTGTTTGCTGGATAGAAAATTTGAAGACGTGGACATGGGGGCTAGTTTAGCAAAGGTTTAGAGAGAGGCTAAACTCATCATCTATGAGCCAGTCACGCATTTACGTTGAGACTTCGGTCATCAGCTACCTCACCAATCGCCCCAGCAGGGATGCGGTGACGCTTGGGCGGCAGTTGCTCACTCAGCAATGGTGGCAGGAAGACGCGCAGAACTACGAGCTTTTGTGTTCTAGCTACGTCACAGATGAACTCTCAAAAGGTCATCCAGAAGCAGCGAATAGACGACTAGCTGCAATTTCTCATTTGCGGGAACTGGATACCAATCTGCAAGCCATCGACAAGCTGGCTGAGGGCTTAATCGCCGCTGGCGCACTGCCAAGTGTTGCAAAACTAGATGCGCTGCATATCGCAACGTGCTGTGTCCACGGCATCCCGTTGTTGTTGACTTGGAACTTTACGCACATCGCTAACCCGCATAAAACAAGGCTTGTAGAGCAAGTGTGCCGGGATCACGGATTCGAGCCAGCGTTGTTGGTCAGCCCAGATCAGTTGTTGCAAACCGATTCAAATACAGAACAGGAGTAAGCCATGTACAAAGACCTTGTCGTGCAAGAGATTCATGCCATCAGACAGCAAATTTGGCTAGAAGCTGGCGGCACTTTTGAGGGTGTGCGCAAGCACGCCGAGCAATCTCGCGAGCGCTTGGCTCGTATTCCAACGCGTGAGGGAATGTCGTCAAGCGCTTTTGATTTTGAGATTTTGCCGCCTGGTGTGCGATGGAATAAAGAGATGTTGCACGCAGCGTCGGTTTAGCATTCGATGCTACGCCGCAGGTTTTGCGGAATGGATTAAGCGATCTATTTTTTAAACAAAGGAGCATTTCATGGCAGCAAAAGCAAAAGTTTTTATTGTTAAACACGACTACCAAGCCGATCACAAAGTGTTTTTCGTAGATCACGAGTATCAACAAAAGAACCAACAAATAATTTCGCCAGGGGAACTGGTTGATCATGACTATCGGGCTGACATTAAAGTTTTTATAGTTGATCACGACTATCAAGCAAGCATTAAGATAATGCGGAAATTTTTCCCAAAATGAAATTCAAGCAAAATTTCTTATACAAATAAAACTTACATTCGCACCGCAGGTTTTACGCGATGCCTAGGAAGGCTGTACCTTGAAAAAAATATCAAACTACTTTGATCCTTCGCTTTGTGAAAAATTTCGACATGACATTCCAAAACTGAGAGCGTTGATCGGTAGTAAAAAATTTGAACCAGTTGGCTCGAATTATGGTGTCGGTGGTAATACATTTCGCGCCTACACAGGTTGGAATGAGCCGCCAAGCAAGGTGTATCGTCTATGGGCGGCAAAAGTTTGCGCTAGGCTCGATGTTTGTTCGCTTGAGCATCAATTGAGTACCCGCGAGGGTTTTGACAAATGGCACGAGGAGCTTGCCGAAACCCTTCAAAATGATTGGCAAAAACAGCAAGGGCGATATCTGTCCTTTGCACATCAGTACAAACTGATAGACCTCTTTATCAAATGGCTTAGCTCTCATGACTTATCGTCTCAAAAGCTGGCTGAAATTTTTTTGCATAAAGCGAACTGTGCACTTGATAGCCAAACACTAAGTAAATTGAATAAATGTCTCTCTATGGCATTGCCCATTACAAAACCGTCTATGGGAGACATCCATTCAAAAAACACATATATGTTTTGTCAAAATTTGATCGAAAAATTCTCTGCCCATGCTGGCGGTACGCGGTTACTCTTCGACTACTTCGCTTGGCGCAAAGGCGGCTAATTTATGCATAGTGCTATCAGCACCGCAATAAGCTTGCATATTGGCTCAGATCTGCAAGCTCAAATAAATTTCCCGATTTGTGTGGTTACACGAACTGTCAGTAAGCGAAAAGCCTCGACGATTTCGTCGAGTTGATCCTCTAGTTCGATCAACCCGACCTCCTTCAAGAAGTATGGGTACTCAACCTCGGAAATCGTTACTCCTTTGCTGATTTCTTCCATATGCATACGCAGTTTTGAATTTTTCCGAGTACTTGTGACTGGAATACTGACCCCAAGACAAAGGTCGTAACCACCGTGCTCTCTGCGGATGGAAATGCGTCCAGCTTCTAAAGGCTCATTGAGTGGGAATACGTAGTTGCGACCACCAGTCTGTTTTGCATAGATATGGTTAACTTCAACTTGGGGCGCAATGTTCAATTTAATCAGCGCAAGATGAAGCCTGCGGCAAAAAGTAGTGATATGGTCATTCTTGACACTTGCATTCCCCATGGATGTCGTCGTCGCTCCTACCGAAGTAATAGCCACGGAGTCCAGCAGCATGCCAAGTTCTGCTTTGCCATCAGGATCTTCTGTGGTTGCTTCTAGTCCAGATAAGAAAGATTGCAAGATTTCCACTGCGTCCTTACTGCGCCCAGCCAACCAAGGGTCATCACGCATCAACAAAACAACAACATGCTGCCATTCTTCTTGATACCCGTCGCGCTGTAAAGAAACGCGGTCGTAGTCTTTGGTATTGATTTGCCAAGCTTTGGCCAAGCCTTCAACTGTCCATTCGCGGATATTTGGATTTTCCGAAACTTTGGAAAAAATCTCAGGGAAGCCAATCTGAAGGCAAACCAGTTTGAAAAGGGACGGAATACGTTGGGTTGTAGTGACGGCGAGCACGTTGTCTTCACTGTCACTTGGTTTATTGATGAGTGCTAGCAGTGACATGGTATTTACGATTCGTTTCACGCTACGCGGAATACCCGTTGTGGTCAACCATGCCACGTTTGACATTTCTTCAACGTCGGATTTTTCTAGCTCAATTTCATTAATGTGCAACTTATCTAGGAGTTGCTGCATATAAGCATTAAAAGATTTCCGGTACGCAGTTACAGGCATCGAAAATGGCACCTGAATAATCTTGTCGAAATACTGGCGAAACTCTCTTTCGGTCTCTTTTGTCCGCTCGCCATAGCGGCTGGTCAATCCCTTTACTACAACTTCATAGTCAATGGCTAGCACGAATACACAATGCTCGACATCAAACACATTTTTAAGAATATCTAAGATTTCAATAGCTATGCTGGGCTGTACACGATCCAAATCGTCGATAAAAAAGACAAAGCGATCAATTTTCGTCATGTCATTATTAATAACCTTTGCTACAACATTACAAATTTCGGCTCTCAAAGCCTGTATCTGGTCCGCATACGAAGAGCTTTCATCACTTGATTCGTGAGCATCATCGTGCGGCGTGTGAATATGCGCTGTAGCTAGGGCTGCCTTGCCAGCAAAGACGGCGACACCAAGTGCCGCAATCCCCACGGTTTTGGCTAGTTCATTGAGCTTGGACCCTTTTCCCGAAGAGCTGCGGCGGATTTCTTCAGGGATATTGAGGTTGGACGCAATACCTTTTTGCATTGCAGATACAAGACCACGCAGCAAACTGATCGCAACATCAGCATTTTTGTTTCCATTGAACAGTGAATGCTCCCATGCGTTGACGGGAATGATTAGACAACGTTGATTTCTAGAAAATCGTGACGCCAGCAAGTTTAATAAGCTCGTTTTCCCAGTCCCCCAGCCTCCCTGGATGCCCACGGTCAAGGGGGTATCTGAGTCTTCAACAAAGCTCGATAAGGCGGTCGCATATCGGTTATTTTGCAATGCATCATCACTGGTGTCTAGGATTGGTCGGTCACTCAAGGCGGTCTGTATTTTTACATCGTATTTCATAGGGATTTACCTTTAATAGTTTCGAATCTTAGAATGCAAAATGACCTAAATTAGGTTGATTTTTAATAACGCTTGATAGCGCCCTAGTTACGTTGCTGAAGGCAGTCATGTTTTGCACTTAATCTTGTTGTGCGATGCGTACGATGATTGCTTGAACCGCTGTCGTCCATACTGTGGTATTTACCAAAAAGATCTTTTCCCAGTTCGTAGGCTGATGCGTTTTTGGGCTTGGGTAATTTTTGCAAAATTTTCAAGCCAACTCCCCCCGCATCGCATCAATCACACCCTTGTAATCCGTCTTCCCAAAAATTGCGCTGCCCGCGACGAAAGCATCTGCCCCAGCATCTGCCACGCGGCGGATGTTGTCCACTTTGATGCCGCCGTCTACTTCTAAACGAATGTCTTTGCCGCTGGCTTCGATGCGCTTCTTAATCAACTCAATTTTGCGCAGCGCCGAGTCGATAAAGCTTTGACCGCCAAAGCCTGGGTTGACGCTCATCACCAAGATCAAATCTAAATCGTCGATGACCCAGTCGAGCACATCTAGCTCCATCGCAGGGTTGAACGCGAGTCCTGCTTTCACACCTTTGGATTTGATAACTTGGATGCTGCGGTGCACGTGGTTTGACGCGTCGGGGTGGAAGCTGATGTAGTCTGCGCCTGCATCGGCAAAGGCTGCGGCCAATGCGTCCACTGGCTGCACCATCAAGTGCACATCGACTGGCACGGGCGTGCCATCGGCGCGTTTGGCGTGTGGCTTTAGGGCCCCGCAAATCATCGGGCCGAACGTGAGGTTGGGCACGTAGTGGTTGTCCATCACGTCGAAGTGAATCCAGTCGGCGCCTGCGGCAATCACGTTCTTCACTTCGTCGCCAAGGCGGGCAAAGTCGGCGGAGAGAATCGAAGGGGCGATAACGTATGGGGTTGTGGCGTTTTTCATGTTACTATTTTCGCATCAACAAGTAGCGCACGCATCATGTCCAAATATCAAATGTTAGTTAGCGCGATTCCAAAGTATCTGCCCGAGCAATCTAGCCCGATGGACGATGTGTACACGTTCGCCTACAACATCGAGGTCATTAACTCGGGGCAAGTCGGTGTGCAATTGATTTCGCGCTATTGGAGCGTGAACGATGCCAATGGTCTCATCCAAAAAGTGAAAGGCCTTGGCGTGGTGGGGCGTCAGCCGTATTTGAAACCTGGCGAGTCATTCGAGTACACCAGCGGCACGCGCATTGCCACCTCTAGCGGCACGATGCACGGCAGCTTTTTTTGCGTGGCAGAAGACGGCGAGCGCTTCGATGTGGAGATTCCGCTCTTCGTGCTGGATGCTGTGAGCCCCGATGCGGGCAGACATACGTTTAAAAAGTGATTCCCGCCTGCGCGGGAATGACAGAGGTCGCAAATGGGTGAGTTCGACTTAATTGCCAAATACTTTAA
>CANCGR010000525.1 GCA_947377625.1 Gammaproteobacteria bacterium
CGCGTGTCGAGACCGACGGCGCCGACTGGTCGCAGCAGCGCCGAGCTCGGCACCTCGACCCCAAAACCCCAAAACCCCTAACTATATCCAGAGATATTTTAATTATTAATTAACAAGCAAATGGTAGAAACAACACCTGACAATGGTGCTGGCCGTATTGATTACTCAAACAACAATCCAATACCCTTCAAGAAAACATCAACTCTTGTCAACTACTTTATTATTAACACTGCTTAATTCCTCAATACATTCTCTTAAGTAGCTGAGGACAAACTAAATGAAGTTGATGATAAACTAGATAAAATTGAGCAAATACTTAGTTTGTTTGAAGCTAAACTAGACTCTGTCCCTGAAGAGTTCTTTGATGACCTGCCTTAAGTTGAAATACCAGTTGTATAACCAGAAATAGCCAGGACTTAAAATCCATTGCTTAATGCATAAAAACCTGTCAAAGCATTGGCTCCACCACCAAAAGAAGCAGCTGTCATAAAGAAAGGTGCTGAGGTTGCAGAAAATAAAGGATATGTACCTCCACCACCTGCAGCCGGGCCAAAGTTACCAGTTCCAGCAGGAATGCCAAAAGTAAAGGAATTCCCAATAAGTACTGGTGCACCACCTGCAATTATGTCATTCCCTAATATTTAATCAGCAGCTCCTGTTCCAGTTAGTGCAGATCCTGTTGCTGATGCTGGTGCAACAACAGGTGATGCAACAGGAGCAGATGCAAACGACGGATTTACTCCTGAAGAACGTCGTAAGAATTAACTTGAAGAAGATCCAAATTTCAAGAAATATTTAATGATGAAGCGAATGAAAATTCCATTAGCAAATATAAGGGCAAAGATTAGGGACACAGAAATGGGGGTTTATAAGAAAGAAGACATTGATTTGTTTGCAACTTAAATGGAAATAGATGAAGCTAACTTTATGTTGATTTGAAGTTATTATCAAATTTAAACACCATACTTCTTCCTTAATTCAATCATTTTCCTTGCATTTTGCTCGGCCTAGTACTATGTCGATATTTCATCTCTTGATTGCATAAACTCTTTAACCATACCATTAGAAATCAATACTGGCTTTCCTTCTATTGAGTCAGTATATAATGAGTTTTACTAAAAAGTTAATTGTTCAGTTTCCTATTAAATATTAGATCGTTTACGAGAATGTAATGGACGAGCAATTGTATAGCTTTAAACCTCAATTGATCCTGATGAATCTTTAGCTTTTAATCCCCCACTGCTCTTGTCAATAGTGCCAAACATGTTGTTCTAAGGTTAAAACGATATTTATTAATTTTACTCAGCCATCTTCTTATCTATCAACTGATTTACCATTGTCAAAATATCTGGCTACTGTTACACTAAAGGTGGCCTTATCAACTAGATTTAGTAGAATTATAAATTCTATCGTAACTCACTTATCAGTGTGTCCTTCTCATGTATTTTATACTCCATCTTTTGCTTTAAATCTCTATACTTTTCTGTGTTATCTTTTATTATTCTGTCCAGCTAAATTATTGTACTTTAGTTTTGCATATCTCTTAGAGTTATCTTTTAAATTCTTTTTTCTAACTTCTTTGCTTTATTCTTGTACTTTGAATCATCAGTTTAAATTGTAGAAGGTACTGTGTATTTGTTTTAAGACTAAGGTATTGACTACTCTAATGTATGTCCTTGCTCATACCTTTAGCATTATACTGCATATTGCAATTGCAGCTTATAGTCTTAAATTTCATTCTCTAGTCTTCGATATTCATGTTCATATTCACTCGCACGTTACTCTAATTCAATTATATACTTAGTGTGAGATACATCAAAGCCTTGCTCCTCTCTTGAGAAATTATTTTCAAAGTTAGTTGGAATTGTTTAAATACGACTCCTGTTGTTTCTTGATGTAACTGGGGTTTAATGCGTATTAAGTTGCTCTTCGTTTATTTTACCCTCACAATATTAATCTTAATTAACTTATTCAGTTTGCACTTAAGAGTCCTTAACTTATTTTTAAGGAGTTATGTTTTAAGTTTGGTCGAAATGGTCAGCACGCATGCCTTCAAGATGATATCTTTAGAATTCAAGTTCTGCTTATAGTTTGCAATTAGCTGCATGGTCTGCTACTTGCTACTATTATAATTACTAGATGATTTTGTCTTTCTAACTAATAAAATCTTAAAGTGATGAGATTCGTTCTAATAATAGAATATTATCAGTCTGCTAATCCTTGTTTTAAGCTCTTTAGTGCAATAGGTTGTTTCTTAACTGTTTTAATTCCTAACTAAATTGCTATTAAACTTTTGGAGGTGACAATAGTTTTCTAGACTAAGATGGACTCATGCTGTGCATTTATCTATTTTAGTTTACTTCTGGACTTAAAGTATTATTTTTAGCCTGATTACTTTTGTGAGAACCTAAAGTGTCCATTCGTTCTTCTATAATTTCTGACTCTGATCTATTGTGTTTCTTCGATGGTAAATTAGTTTTTACTTTAGCTGGAATCTCTCTGTAATATGATGTTTTCCTAGGTCCATATGTCTACACTACATGTTCTGACATAGCTGGTTGTACCATTACACCCACTGATACTTACTTTGGCTTACTTAACTTTAAATTCTAGATTTCAATCAATAGTTACTTAACATATAGGTCATTCTAGATTTAACTCCAATCTTATTCTTAGTGCTTTTAATTCTAAACTTTAGAGCTTCGTTCATTCACACTAGCAAGTAAATCATCATCTGACACTAATTCAAATGGCTCGTGTTTTAGTTAGCTTTATTGTTAGAAGTAAGTTTCAAGTCTATCAAGTTATTATATATCAAAATGTGGGTCTGAGAATGTTGTTCTTGTTTTTGCTCTTTCTTCGATTTTTGAACTTTTAAACCAGTTTGCTCTAAATTTTACTGACTATCGAATTCTTTAGTTATCTTCTGGATCATAGTAATCTTATAATGCTTACTAAAACCCCTTAAGTGTACCACCATTTTTAGTACTTGTTGCACCTTATGTCTCTTCATGTCCAGAAGTTAACTCTGCAATACTAAACAAATGGCCTTCTTCAAAAGATTATGACCATGCTTAGTTCTAAACCAGCTGATCTTCATCACATTCTTCATTGACTTCATAAAATTATATCGGTTGTTAAATAACAGTATCTTAGAATTTATCATGCTATTCTTCAGTCACACTCTCTGAGATCATTGATTGTTCCTCAACATGTTATTAATTCTCCCGCATTCTTACAATTTCAGGTGACTCTTTTGACAGAAATTCGATTTGTGAAGAATGCTTAGGCGATGTCTCCCTACTATCGGCGATGTTCTGAAGTGGCCTGAACTTTTAGTAAATCAAGTCTGATACTCCAGATCTTGAGTGACCGCTGTTTCGAGTTTAATTTCTGTTTGGACTTTCTGTTAGCTAAGTTTCCTCCATAAACTAATGAAATTAAATGTCTTAAGAGATAAGTTCAACTTATGCATTTCTGTTGTTTTTATATGGAGTTTTAGGTTGTTAAGAACTTTAACTAAACGATTCGTTTGTTGCCTCTGATTATTTATCACTAAAATCAACTTCTGCTACTGCCAATACTTATTCATTATGTTACTCATTTTAAGATATTTAAGGACTATCTAGTGCAGCATATTGATTATCTTTAGATGCTGGAGTTAGAATTTATTATTCATAAGGTCCTTAGCAATTATCAGAGTATTATTCTTAAATGTAATCATCATCATCAAGTTCAGAACTGCTAGTAAGATTTGCAAATTAAAATTTCTTAGTTTTGTTAAGCGAACTGTCACCACGTGATACACTAGGTGGTCCAATACCGCTCAAATCGATTTACTTGCTTTTCATTAATTTAAATTAATGAAGCGATATTAAGGGGTTTTGGGGTTTTGGGGGAGAATGAGGCGGTTCAGTTCCTGACAAACAAGCACGAAGAAATCCGTAACCAGTACATCTCACAGGCCGAATTAAGTCGGGCGGCAATTGTGCAGATGGCTGGTATCAAGTCCGAGTCTGAATGGCGAACCTCGCCAACACTGACCCGGCATCGTGGGTAGCAGAAAACCA
>CANCGR010000526.1 GCA_947377625.1 Gammaproteobacteria bacterium
GTTGGTTTTATTGGATGATCAGTTTTTTGATTTGTTTGGTGTTGGATGCTGTAGTGATTTCTACGAAATAGAGTCCTTTGGCAAGGTTTTGAAGGTCAACTGTTATTTGGGAATGGTTGGTTTCCGTTAGTTGTTTTACTAGTTTTCCCGATACCTCGTAGAGCGCTACGTTGGTGATGGTTTCATTTAGGCTATTGGTAATTTGGACCGCGTTGGTGGCTGGGTTGGGGTACAGTGTTATGGTGTTTGCCGTAAACGAAGGATTTTGGAGCTGTTGAACAAACTCCGTGTTGAATGTGTTTGTTACGATGGCGGGGTTGGTGTCGAAATAGATTCGGGCTTTGTTTGGAACGATGTCCCCTACTGCAAAGCCGGGTTTAAGTTTGACTTTAAAGGTGACATATCCTTTGCTTAATTCTTCATTTTCTAGCGCTCCTACTAAGTTGATGTAATTGAATTTCCAGGTCAATAGATTATTTACTCGTTCCAAGACGTAATCGTGACTGGCATCGACCATGCTTATGGAAGTCTCGTCTAGTTTGGCATCTAAGATATCTGTGATTCTAATAGTAAGCGCATCTGAAGTACCTGTATTTTGAAAGCGAATGGTGTAGTACAAATAATCAGAAGGTGCGAATTGGTTGAATGGTATCTTTTCGCCGTGCGATTCCATTTTGTCATTGGGGTCATAGGAAGCCCCGACAATTTGATTACTGGTAAAGCTATTATTGGTTAAATTGACATCATTGGATGGCGCTGTAATAGTAGCGCTGTTTGTCAAAACATCACCTATAGCAACGGTCGGAATAGTAGGAACCACTAATTGGACATAAAAATATCGCGATTCGAAAGGGCCTAAATTGTTGAACTCATAGGTGAAACCATCGGTTGTAGCCACTGTTCCGGATTGATATATGTTACTTATGGTCAACAGAGGGTCTTTGGTAAAGGTTAAACTGCCCGAGGTGGTTGCAATTCCTAAATTTCGGTAAATAATTTTATTGGAAAACCCAAACCCCGGTACACAAGGACTCACTGGAATTATAGATACCATCACATCATTGTAGGTCTGTGTTAGGGTGATTGGGAAATACAAAACCTGATTTGGGTTGGACGCAATAGTAACATCATTAAAAGCGGTCGGACTTACTGCAAAATACGGGCTATAATCCGCATTAATGGAGTAACTAAAATCATAGGTGGTTGCTGTGGTGTCATAAATTGTATAGGTGCCGGATGGTGTTGCAGTGTTTGTTATGGGTCCGGTATTATTTTGTTGTGAAACAAATGAACCATGAGTAAAATTAAGCTCTCCTGAATCTTTAATGCCATTATTATTAGTGTCTAAAAATGCAACTAGTTGTACTTTATCTGAACAGACTGGAGGTCCTGTGCTAAAACTACCCGCTTCAATAAAAATGGCAGAATCATAGGAGGTATCATTTAAATCAGCTATGACCAATTTAATGTGGTAATTATGACCCGGAATAATTGCAGAGGATGCGGTCATTTTTTTGGTTTGTCCGTTGAAATTGGTTGCCGAAGAAAGCGCATTAGTAACGGGATTCAATTGGCCAAAATAGCCTTCGTTACTTGATGCACAGGCAACGTTATAGGCATTATCTCTAATAGTAGTGACCGATATGGGCGTTGTGGTGCCAGGAACTAGAGCCAGATTCGTTGTGGTATTGGTATTCAAGTCGGTTAAGAAAAAGGCAAAAGCATCGGTATAGCTGCATTGATAGGTGCCATATTCTTCGGAGGCAAATAAGAAATTGAAGCTCATGAATTCATTTAAACTGGCAAAGTCAAATTCTAATTTGCTGGCATTATAGTAATTGGTTAGGTTTGAACTAATACCCAGGCTCTGCATGTAATTTAAAAGTTGGGCATCCCCTGGCCAGCTGGTACTTCCATCCGATAAGGTGGTGGCGTTGGGTCCGGCGGCGTTTGCCACATTGCCTGTTGATAATACAATACCAGATGAAATGGGGAAGGTACTGTTGGTGTTGTTGAAATACCCTAGGCCATTTACGGAACCAAAATTTGTACCGGTACTAGAGGAAATGTTTGAAACTGTTACACAAGGATTGTTTTCTAATAATATATTGGTTACTAATTGCTGCGAAGTAAAGCTGCTATCAGTCACTAGCGGGGAAAGCGATAGCGGAGTTGCGAATTGGGATGGTAAAGACCAACTGGTTACATTATTCAAGCCACAAATAGATCGTACATAAACATCATAGGCTGTATTGGGGTTCAAGTTTGTTAAATTAACTGTAGTGCTTGTGGTTACGATTCCTATGGTAGTATTGCTAGTCGGCGCAGGTTCGCCTGCTGGAACTACCAAGACTTCGAATGCTAAATCCCCAGGCGCTGACCAACTCACGGTGGCTCCCGAAAAACTAATAGTACTTATTAAAATATTAGTAGGAACTTGACAAGCTGGTACAATATAGGTTAAGGAATTCCATTCACTTTTACTATTAGTGCCGCAAACGGCTCTTACATACAATTTATTGGTTATCTCGGTTATGCCTGTAAAAGTATAGGAAGGCGAATTTGTAATTGTCCCAGCAGTAGTTGCGGAAGGGTAATTAGAGCCAAAAGGTAGGGCTAGTACTTCCCATTGTGTTGCGGTTCCGTTTTCGGTCCATGCGAGGGAAGCACTTGAATTGCTTATATACGTTGCCGTTAAGTTGGTAGGCATAGGGCAGGTAGTTGGACCTCCAGTAGTAACCGATACATTATCAACGAGCCAACGATCTCCTAAAGCCGTCCCTGTTTGTTGCCATTTCATCACAAAGGCAATATATATTTGTGTACCTGCGAAGGACGACAAGTCAACCGTTTTTTCTTCGTAGATGTTAAACGTTGAAGAAACTTCGCTTTCAGTATATTGTGCAATGGGGGTGTAAGCATTTGTGTCAGTTTGCGATGCTGTCGTAGGAGCCACATAGATCTCATAGATTGTTCCTTGATTTCCTATTACAAAAGTTCGGCTTGAGAATTTTAGCACCCCATTGGATGGAATGGTTATGGCGGGTGTAGCTAAAAAATCTTTACTGGTATTTCCGGCACCGATATTCTCTCTAATGATGTAGGCGGCATTTGTTCCCTGGTATGGACTTACCGAGTTAATTCCCCATCGTTGTCCTAATCCAACCCCATTATCAAAAACAGCCCAATGGCCACTTCCCAGTGTCCAGTTGGTTGAGGGTAGCGCGTCAGGTGCCGTAGTATTTTCAAAACCTTCAAAGAAGGTTTGTGCAAAGGCAGTGCTAAAACAAAAAAGAAACAAGAAGAGGAGTAGTGCTTTTTTCATCAGGTTGGTTTTATTGGATGATCAGTTTTTTGATTTGTTTGGTGTTGGATGCTGTAGTGATTTCTACGAAATAGAGTCCTTTGGCAAGGTTTTGAAGGTCAACTGTTATTTGGGAATGGTTGGTTTCCGTTAGTTGTTTTACCAATTTACCGGACACCTCATATAGAGCGACGTTGGTTATAGTTTCATTTAGGCTATTGGTAATTTGGACCGCGTTGGTGGCTGGGTTGGGGTAGAGTGTTATGGTGTTTGCTGTAAACGAAGGATTTTGGAGCTGTTGTACAAACTCCGTGTTGAATGTATTTGTTACGATGGCGGGGTTGGTGTCAAAATATATGGAAG
>CANCGR010000527.1 GCA_947377625.1 Gammaproteobacteria bacterium
AACATACTGTAATAATTTACACCAGGAATACATATGAACTTCATTAGTGCATTTGTGAAAAGGCTATTATTAATAATGCCATTACCAGGCCTTGAAATACTTCCTGAACACGTTGCATACATAATACATGTTCCTTTTTGCTGGTAGTCATAAGTCTTGGATACTTTACTACTCGTCACAGGCTGCAATCCTTTAGATTTATTGAAATCTACAGTCTTTATTTCATCTTCGTAGGCCTCACCCAAATCAGAACGGCAACCGTCAAATATGAGAAAATTACCAGCTTTTTTACGTGTATTGAAGTAGCGCAATACATTGCTCCCCACATCAAAAGCGTCTTTTTTGAACTGCTCAAGCGCAGCAGCTATAAAACGTCTTTTTGCATCGAAATCTAATGCTGAATTGGGAATTTGCACGCCCATGCCAACAGGTACTATATAATTATGCCCATTTAACTCTAACCCATGTCCGGAATAATATACTAACGCAATTTCAGCATCTTTACTGCATTTTTTGAAGCTATCGAAAGCCCTGTTCAGTTCTTCTAAAGTTAAATCTTTATACGTCATCACCGTAAATGAACATTTGATTAGTGCCTCTGTTACACTGTCTGCATCCCTGTGACAATCTCCATTTAGTGTTTCAAATTGGCTGCTTTGATAATTATCGTTGCCGATTACTAAAGCCATACGCTTGCCAATAATAATTGCGGCACTTTTCCCTTTGTCAGGGGCAACAACTACATTTTTTTTCTGTGCGTGTGTACTATTGCAAATTGCAATAGTTAGAACAAATAATAAAAGTTGTTTCATGGTTGTTGGATTTTAAAATACTAGTTATTATATGGTGATAATTTAATTTGTCAAATGCAAAAAGGGTTGTACAAATGGATTACAATAAGCCTATACCATTGCATTTTGGACATGTGGTATCTGCCTTTTGTACAAGCCCCCCTGACCCAGAACAAAATCTACACTCAACTTCATCGGTTCGCTTACACTTTCTTATGCCATTTTTGCAATGCAAGCAAGGTTCATGCTTATATCCGTCACAATTCTTACATACTCCTGTGCCATGGCATCTCGAACACTTGTTTACACGCATAACTATTCCAGTACCCCAACAATGATTGCATTCGCCCGACCCCTTACATAGTATACAATTCTTAGCCTGGCGACCTCGACCATCGCAATCGGTGCAATCATATGAACCTGTCCCGCCACACAACCGGCATGTTTTTGTTATCAACCCGTCAGTGCAGTGAGTACATGGTGTGCTGGATTTGACAATGCTAATAGTACCTTTTCCACGACATCTGGTGCATTTAGTGTGTACCGAAGGGGCAACTGGTTTTGTTTTTTCATAAAAACAAAACCTCCTGTTTTGATACATATCGCTAAGCTGCGGGTTTTGCATATTGGCTATGCGCATATTATTTACCATTGTGCTTGCATCGCTGAATACATTCAAATAACTTTCGCCTTGTCTTCTAATGTATTCCAGCAGGGCATGGGTAAATACGCTATTTGTATTAATGCTTGGGGCTGAAGTTCGGAATGGACCTGTCGCATATAATATGCAGGTGCCTTTTCCCTGGCAATCATTTGCAAGCGGTGCTTCTTCATCGTTAAAGCGCGGCCCTGCTTTACTTTTGCTAAAATCAACGCCTTTACTCACAACCCCATATTCAAAGTCAAGGTCAGAACGGCAGGCATCAAAAATGAGGAAATTGGCTTTTTCAGGACGTGTATTGAAATAATTTAGTACACCCGCACCTACATCAAATGCTTCGTTTTTAAATTTATCTTTTGCCATCCTTGTCCACTCTTCTCTGCGGCTAGGGAGTGAAAGGCCAATAGGTATCATAAAATTCCTTCCATCTACTTCTAAGCCGTGCCCTGAATAATAGACAACGGCAACCTCAGCATCTTTGCTATCCTTATAAAACCGGTCAAAAGCATTTTTTAACGCGCTGATATTTACGTCTTTATAAGTAGCAACACTAAACCCGCATCCTCTAAGCACCTTAGCCATACTATCAGCATCATGGATACTTGAGCGGTCTAATTGTTGAAATTGTTTGCCTACGTAGGCATCATTACCAATTACAATGGCTACGCGGCTGCCCTTTACGGTTATGTTTTTTTGGCTGTAACCCGCTTGCCATAAGGCAAGGAGGAGGATAATGAGTATTGTGTGTTTCATGAAACAATATTATATAAACTATATTTTTTAGCTACTAAATCTATATCAGCCTGCATCCGCACTCTATCTCCACTCTCGCTCTGACATTAAAGGGTATTCTCTGATTACTGGGAAATAATCACCCGGAAGCCGTAGTCGAAGGAATGGTAGGCTGGAGACTTGCGGCTGCGATATGAGGAGCGGCAGTGAAAAGCTCCGAGGACATAGTAGCCGCCGCGCACCACACGGAAACTCCCGGCGATAGCTGGGCCGGTTGAGTTATCCGCAGGGCTATTCCTATAGTAGTTAGCATCGTACCAATAATTGCACCATTCCCATACATTGCCACTCATATATGCCCAACTCATTCGGCCTTTTACTATTTCTGTTTACAGCATGGATAGCACCTCCGCTATTTTCGCTATAGTACGCTACCTCCTCTAACATATTGCTGCCACTGTATTTATATCTTTTACTATCTTTTCCGCCGCGGGCAGCATACTCCCATTCCGCCTCGGTAGGCAATCGGTAGTAGTGGCCGGGGAATTTATTGTTTAGTTTTTCTAAAAAATTCTGTGCATCATACCAGCTTATCTGCTCTACGGGGCAATCATCGCAGCCTTTATGCAAACTAGGGTTAGTCCCCATAATATCCCGCCACTGCTTTTGGGTTACTTCCGTTTTGCCCAAGTAAAAACTGCTTACTGTTACCGTATGAATTGGCTTTTCATTCTCTTTCTCGTTACTTTCCATTTGGAAGGTACCGCCAGCTACAGGAACCATTTCGATAGGGCCAGTAACAGTTGTCGGTGGTGGTGGCACTGGCTGTTTTACCTTCTCCCAACCCTGCTTTACAGCTGCCAACCTGCGTGCTCGAGAGGGATGAGTGTAGCTTTCATTCTCAGATATGTAGTTGCTGTAAAGCACTGCCTGTGCTTGTTGCAACGAAGCACCGAAAAGGTGCATCATATGGCCGGCAAATCGGTCAGCTTGTAATTCCTTGTCTATACCGCTCATACCCGGCCGGGGGGTCAGTAGGTGCAAGTTTACATGGTGACCCAATTCGTGAGCTAATACAGTTAAAGCCTTCCAGTCCTGTTCGGTAGCATCAGGCAATCGAGTACTGGTAAAATCAAACCCTTTCACCCGTTGTAGGAATAGATCGTTATACAATATCGCTGGCTTGTTATTGTCATCGATTATGGCTTCGTAATTCGAGATACCGGCACAGCTTTGAATGCTATAGGCATTCCGGAAACCCATTTTATCGTACATGCCATCAACCATCGCAACTACCTCAGCTTGCGCAAACCCCAGCCCTGTCTTGGGCTTGATGGGTTCCTTGCCATAAACCCCCTTGTTGTTAAGTTTAATCTGCCCACCAGCCGCCCAGCTGCCAAAAACAGCAATGATAATCAGCAATCTTTTCATGTGTTTATCTATTATTTTTGATCCATTCATTTTTTCGGGAAGGCTATTTCCGTCAATTACCTTGAGGCAACAACCCGGAAGCCGTTTTTCCTGGACCAATTGTCTGGGTAGGAAAAGAAGCGGCTAGCAGACTGGCACCAGCCCGCGCCGCTAGAGTAGCAGCCACCACGCACTATACGGATGACGCCAGTAGCCGGCCCTGTCGGATTGTTTACTGGGCTGGCAGAATAGGAGTCCGCCCAGTCGCTGCACCACTCGCTCACATTGCCTGCCATGTCGTAAAGCTCGAGTTCATTGGGGAGCCGTGTGCCGACTTGGTGGGTATTGGCTCCCGAGTTGTCTCTTACCCAAGCAAAGGCTTTCAGGTTATCATGGGTGGCGACGCCCGGAAACAGATAGCCATGGCTCTTGTTGCCACCC
>CANCGR010000528.1 GCA_947377625.1 Gammaproteobacteria bacterium
TGGATACAGATGAAATTCTCAAGGCGGCTATGATAATAGGAGGAATAATATTGGTTACATACCTTTTATCAAGCATTTTTAAATGGTGATTGACTATATAATCCAGTTTATTGGGAATTCATTCACAAATAATTGAGAAACAGCTGCCAGATATTTCAAACTTTATTATCGGATTTTAGTAAGATTTATAGCGCGATCCCGAGAAAGGGTAGGGGATTGAGGTTATTCAATCAACAGATCATCTTGCGAATCGTCCTGTAGCAAGCAGAACTCGTGGGCACTCTGGCATGACACTTTGCCCGTCAGGTCTCCGGCGTTGCTGAATACGCATTCGGTTGCTGATGTTCTGGTGGACGTAGAGCCTGACGAATTCCCAGATATTTGAAGCAGTTGCCCCCCATGTTGCACTGGCTGTTTTTTTTCGCCCTGTAGCCCTTATCAAACGGTATAAAGCGCTGTAGGTAAAGTGCTGCTCAGGTAGGATAATGCTGTTGTCAAAAAACAAAGCCCGCTGCGACCCATCTTTGTGAATAGTGATATTACTCACCGGGTCATACCAGTAATTTAGATTCTGCATCACGTCGGCAGACCGCATAATAACTAACTGCGTCTCCCTAAAAGTGTTAGGGTCATAGGTATAAGCAGCGTTTGTGCCATTGCCAAAATATATAGACAGTCTTTGCCCCCTGGCATTATGATAAAGGCCGAATGCATAGGGCGTTTCACCTCCGCCTGATGTTGTGATATGCACATTGAATAGGGCTCCACTCTCGTCATAGACATGCAGGGGTTTCTTACCACCCTGATAAATAGACCAAACATGCCGGTTGAAGGCATCGTAAATTATGCTGCTGATAAATACTTCCCAGAGGTTGCAAAACTAGCCCGCCGGAGTCGGAGACACCGGCGGGCTGTAGCTTTTAATTTGCAGTGTTTCTATGGGCTTATAGGCTAAGAAGAGCAGAACAGGTGACCAAAATCAACAAATCTGGAACACTACCCACCTAATGCAAGTATGCCATTATACAGGTCATTTACCGCTTAAAGAGAAGCGAAAATTTCAATCATCAGGATACCTCTCGTCAATCCTAGTAAAAATAATAGGATAAATTTTTTTACTTATAAATAAATAAGCTATTATTGAAAATAAATAAAAAAATATTTGAATTCTTTTAGCACTAGTATGAGATATTCTTGGCTCTACTACAAAAACCATTATTATTCCAAACACAACTGTAAAAGAAATGAAAATATACTGTATCGCATTCGTAGCTCTTATTCTATGTCTTTTTCTTATCTCGCTATTATCTGCCATGAAAATATTAAAATTTTATAGTGATTTTTTTGTTGACAAATAGACCAATCATGGGAATAAATAAGTAGATAAAAAAACACAAATGAACAATAAAAAATAGCAGATATATTATGGTTGCAATCGCAGGGCTTAATGCTCCATAATACATTTCACCCACCTGTTTTATTTTATAGTTTGTATAATACCTTTTTATAGCCATAAATATAGTATAAAATATCAAAATGAACTGCAATATTCCCAAAATAAAAAAAATTGATGGCGACAACTGAGTATAAAGCCATTTTCTATACATGTCAATTCTTAAAATAATAGTAGTAATAATTAAAGCCCCAGAACTAGCAAATACAAAACAAAAATAATTACGTGTGTAATAAAGGAGTAAAGCATCAGATTTATAGAAACTCATTAGCCTAAAGGCTGAATGTATTACATATAGTATATAATCAAATATTTTCATGTCCTGTGTTTTAATCTGTCTCGTAAATCATTTGCGGTTTACTGTTAAGCCATTTATTTATTTCGTCTCCTTTCCATAATTTTATAGCTCCCCAAATAAGTCCAACAACCGCAACTATTGGAGCAGCTGGTGTAAAGGTTGCTGCTAGCAATACGGCATCAATTGTTGTATTAACAAGGGTAGAATTTTTTACATAACCTGTTTCCTTTATTTCCAAACCCGCCTGAACAACATCAAGCAGTAAACTTACCGCAGCTATTTTGGCTGATGCGGCACCAATTCTCTCAACTGTTTCTGTGGCCTTTATCCCTGTATATAATATTTTTGCATTGTTAATGCCATCGATTGCAGGAGCTACATATGTAAATTTGAAGAACTTGTCATTAAATTCACCCACTTTTTCTGAAGTTTCCTTCGCCTTGCCAGTTATCGTTGCTTCTTTAAGTGGGAAAGCAATCGGGCCAAAATCTATAAAAGGAAATAAAGCCTGCAATATAAGCAAAATTTGTTGCCCTAATATTGTTTTGGGTTGCTCTCCAGTAGGATCAATAAATCTTATTGGATTAGCATAACAATATTCATATCCAGATGCCGTTAATTCCAAAAAATGTCGCTCTGTGTTCCTTTCACTTGCTCCAAGCGCCAAATTATAGCGCTCACTACAGATGGGATCAACAGCAAGCCAGCGCGCCAGCCAGGAACAATAGTACCTAGCCCCATGATAATAAAATCCCGTCTCCTCGTCCCGTTCCTTGGCCGTGTATCGGTACCTCTTTAGGGAAACTTCCACATTTCTTCCACTTTGAAAACTTGTACTACCAAAAGGGTAATACTCCTCATAAGTAATGATAAGCGCACTGGCATCCAATTCCAAGCTGGCAGAACCAAGATGATTACCAAACTGGTAACGCAAGTTGTGACTATTTCCAGCTGTAACTTCGGTGTCAATTAATGCAACTCTGGTATTACCATCACTAACATTCAGGGTTTCCCGGATGAGCGGATAGCTGCCTCCCCCCGCGGAAACCAATGCGCCCACCCAGGTGACTGTTCCTCCCGTTCCAATCGTTATCGCCACATAGTCTTCTACGTACTCCTCCCACTGGCCCACGTATTTCCTTATCTTTCCAACACTGGTGCTCGTATCTAAGACTGTTTTTCTCACCCGCTGACCATCGCTATCATATTGGAAATACGTGCTAATCGTACCGTTCACAATTACACTCTCCAATCTGTTTTCGGCATTATAAACCATACTTGCACCACCGATGTTCAGATGGGCCATTCCTCCGTCCATATTACCGCGCCAGTCATAGCTGTATGTTTCCCACGAACCGCTGGTGCCTACACGTGTTCCCAACAGTTTGTTACTTGTCGAACCGGTGCCACCGTAGTCATAATATCGGGTCCAGTTGAACGCACAAGATGACGTGCTATTGCCCGCAGTGTGTTGCATTTCCAGCATGTTGCCTACTGGATCGTGGACATAGTATTCGGTATAGTTAACAAGATCACAAACCGAGGAGTTATTATACGCTCCGGTAACCACAAACCTGGACCTACTGCTTTCGTCGGCACCTGGAGCATTCAGGTTACCTGAATGCTCCCTTCCCCGGGCTATTATCAGTCGGTAGAGTGCGTCATATGTATAATCATTGTCGGGACTCACTACTGCATTCTGAAAATATACAGTTTGTATGGCCGCGTCAGTTTGCAGGGTAATGTTTCCAACGGGGTCGTACCAGTATTTCAGGTCCTGCAGTTTTTCAAAAGAGCTGGTTGAGCCTATTCTCCGAGTAGTTTTAATGCGTGTAACCCGGAAAGTATACGGGTCATATTCGTACTTTGTTCTTGCTCCATTCTCAAATTTTATTTTTATGCGCTGGCCTTTCGCATTATAACGAATAAAACTAATAATATTAGATGGAAACCCACGTACATCTTCTACTCTGCTACTGTATAGTAATCCCGTTTTTTCATAAACATAATGGGTTATACCACCATCGGTGCCCGGTGCCGTAATTTTTACTGGTCTTTCCAATGCGTCATACTCTGTATTAGTTGTGTATGCCGTTCCTTCAATATACGTACTCAGTGTCCGGTTTCCAGAGATCCAGTTGGGGCGTATAAGTGGGTTCGCTGCATATTTCCGGTTAACACTGAGCGATTTGCCTTTAAAATCATAATCAGAAATTTCTTGAATTCCTGCGCCATCAAAAATTTTATTGAGCTTACCATTTAAATTATGGGCACGTGCAGAAGTGACTGCATCAGTATACTCCTTAAACTCAAGTACCTGTGTGGGAGGTATAGCAGTGGGATTATATACATCTTTTTGAGTCAGGCGTCGCAGCTCATCGTAATAATTTCTAAATTGATTGACAGTATCCCAACTATATAATGGTTGCCCACCAGCATCTGTAAGTAGCCATTGCGTACCGCTGTCTATGCTTAACTGCATTGCAGACGACTTAAGCATATTGTAGGTATAATTAAACGGTGTCAGGCCTCTGGCATCATGTATTGCTATACGGTCGCCAGCAATATCCAAGTCTACATAGCTTTGGTATGTGTCGGGGGGCGTAAGTGTGCCCGATGTATTAGGGACATTAACCTGTATAGTATAAAACTGTCTGCCAAGTGTATCGAAATGGACCGTTGTTGGAGTACCCGAATGCACTATTGCCTTATCGGCTGCATCCCTGCGTCCTGCATCACCACTTGCATATGCTGCATCATACCATGGGTTGCCGGTAGGTGTGAGCGTATCGTTATTATCGTATGATACCTGCATCCACGCATCATATTCCACCCTGGTAAAACTGCCGTCCGGCAGGTCTGTCCGGATTACCCTCCCCAAGGCGTCATAGTATGTGCGGGGAGA
>CANCGR010000529.1 GCA_947377625.1 Gammaproteobacteria bacterium
ATTTTTGAAAAAGTAAAAATACTATAAAACAAATTGAATAGGGTATAGGAATACTAATTTTTGAGTTAGCTGATTATAAAGGTATTTTATCTACTTACTTTTACTACTCGTATAATGCAACGATATTTATAGAAGCTTGGGAGAAAAAATTACTGGCGCAAGTCACGCAGTGAACGTGTTATTGCACCAATAACTGTGACAGTAATTTTTTTAGGAGCGTTGGCAAGGAGTGGCAATGGTTTTCTTATTAAGCTTCCACGCTTGACGATGTTGCTAACTACGCAACTATTTATTTTTCAATAAGATAAAATTTCTTGCAAAACACAAACGTGATTTTAACACAAAATGCATCATCTTGCCAAACGGTTGTTACCTGACGTGTTTTATTTTAAATCAATTTCTCGCCATTTTTTATTTAATTCTGCTTCCATATTATCAAACTTCATTTTTTCCTCTTCTGTTAATGGTCTTTCTGTTTCCACTTTTGTTGCCAAATAACCTTTTATTGAAGACTCATTACCAAGTATAAATTTATCAGCATTTAAAAATTGCGAATAGTTTGAAGTTAATTTTTGAGTATAACACATGTTACCGCTTCTATTGCTTCTTGAAATTAAATATTTTGTTTCGTCATCAGCATATGGCATTAAAAGCAAAGTGTGTCTTTTGTCTAATGGCAATTGCAGAATGTTTTCAGCGTCAAAAGGGGCTAATTGCTTTCCATTAACATTGCTGTAAATAACAGGATTATCACTAGTTATAAATTCGCAATCATCATCCATTAATTTTACTACCATTATACCATCTCTCGCAGTTCTTAATTTTATTAAATTCAGCGCAACTTCTAATTGAGTAGTTATTTGTGAAGCTCTATTGTCAAACCGAAATTCTTTTTGCAATTCTTGTAAAGTTTTACCAGCTATAGAAACTTTTTGACCTTCAAAAGTAAAATAGTCATATCCATTTTGTGCAGCTAAATTGTATGCTGAATCTAAAACTGTATCAAAAAATTTATTGTGTTGTGTAATCCATTTAGTTGTTCTGTAAAACATTGTGACTACTGTAGAAATAATTAACTCTCTTTCGACGTCAGTTAATGTCTTTTTACTGGGGTCAGTTAATAGGGAGAAAATTGTGGAATAATGAGTTTCTAAATTTTCCGAATAGAACTTTTCAATTAACATTCTTTCTTCTACAGTATCTCCAGGTAAAGTGTAAAGATGATTTTCTACACATACATTTGCTATACTTGTTTCATAAATATTATTTTCTACACAATCTACCACAGATAATGCTTTTATATAATATTGTTCTTTACGTTCAACAGAAAAATTTTTAAGGTATGTTCTCGGAACATAATGCTGTCTTTTTACGTCTTTTTCCATTGTCGTTTTGATATTTTAAGGTTTTGGAAATATATGAGGTACCGTTCCGAAGCTTCACGCAATTGTCAACAACATGACTGATTATTTTCTGTTAAAAATAAAAAATCTTGCGAAAAGCAAACATTAACTTACGACAAAATTCGCAATCTTGCTAAATAGCTTTAGGCAGCTAGTGTTGTACTATTATAAATTATGTTTCTTTGGATTTCTTATGCAATTCAATGATATCATTTTTTAATGTTTTAATAACAATATTATCTAAAACGTTTATCTTACTGACAGCGTCCATAATGGAAGCAACATATTCTGAATTTATTCTAACTTCTTCACGTGCATAATTTAAAATTGCAATCCAATTTAATTCCTGATTTTTCATTTGTTTTGATTGCTCAATTGCATCAATATAGAAATTTCTACCAGCGTCGATTAATCCGCTTCTGAATAGAGCAAGTCCTTTAGTTGCTGTTAAACAAATTTGAGTAGTTTCATTATATTCAGAATCATTTTTAATTTTGTTTAATTGTTCAAATGCTTCATTTGGTCTATTGTCCAATGCTAATGAATATGCTAAATTATTAATTAACTGCGGATCGTTTGGGTGGCTAACTAAACCAGCATTTAAAAATGAAATTGCCTTGCTTTGATCTTTAAGTACCGTACTTGCTAAATTTGAACCGAACATAATTGGACGTTTAGAGAAAGGCATATCAATAAACCATTTTGCAGCATTATCTAAAGCTTGATTATATTCGTTATTGTGAAAATTATCGAGAGTTAATGCTTCGAAATTCATTCTGACATTAAAATTTGAAGGATTAACAATAATTTGTTTATCTCTATTTGATGCCCATTCTATTTGAGCTAAAGAATTATCATTAGGATTGATAAGTGCTTTATTGAAAAATTCTCTACTTTTCTTTTGACTGCCATCGAGTAATTCAACGGTACCAATACTGCTAGCTAATTCTGTAAAGTTAAGTGGTGAAATGTTTTTTGAATTAATTAAATCTATTCCTGTTTTCAAAAATTTTGAATTTCTATTTCTAATTGTTGAAATTGATATTTCTGCAGAAGTCAACCAAGGGTCAAATTTGGTTGCGGGACTTCTTCTCAAAATATTGTGGATATAATCTAAGTATTCATTTTTTTCGTTTTCATAATGAGCAAATAGTCGTGTAGCACAACGTAAAACAAACCTATTATTTGGAGCCAAATGCAAGGCAATTTTCATTGAATCAATTGAATTTTTCTCCTGTCCTAGAATGGAATAATATCTAGAATTTTCAACGTGTAATATTGGATTTGCTGGATAGTTCAGCAGAAGAAGCTTTGTCTCTTTTATTTTATTTCTAACGGGAATAGGGTCGATTAGCGAAGGGAGTGTATCTAAACTAACTTGATTATAAATCGTCGATAAATCACAAATAATTTCTTTGCTTAAAATTTGATTTGCTAATGATATTTGCGAAATTGATGCTTTTGCTTTATTTGAGAGAACAAAGTTAGCTGCTTCAATGACAAATTTATTTTCTCTTTTGCTATTTACTATTGCGGCGCTTAATAAATCGGCGGCATGAACCACAGTTTTATTAATTTGCCAATCAATAATATATTCATCAATGTTAGATTCAAATCGTTGAATTGAATTTTCTTGCTGAAAAGAATTTAGTTCCCCCAACACTGTTGTTTTCCCAAAACTTCTCCAGTTTGGAACAACTCTTCGATCTTTATGCAAAAATAAATTAGCCAATTTTTAAAATGTTTTTATTCTTAATTCTGCTCTACGTTTTAATAAGTCTAAAATAGTAACAAACCTTTCCATATTGTAATTATTTCCTATTGTAGCGATATTTTTAGGATGACCTCTTTTGTCAGGAAATGGATTGCATAAACGTTCTATTAATAATTTCAAATCTTTTTTCAAATCAACTCTACTGATATTATTTTCAAATTCTATTAATGCACTTGCAAACGCATTTTCTAGATATGGAACTAAATCTGCATAAGTTCCTGTCCATTGTTCCCAGCTAAAACTGTCTGGAATATGTTTTCTAATTAATGCGTTCATACTAATTCCAGTAAAATAAAATGCGATCAAGCTGCCAAGAAGATAACAATCTGTAGCATATACTCGTTTCTTCCAATCCTTTTCCCAATAGCCATACATTATTTCTGGCGGAGCATATGTACAATCTCCTGTAAATATTTGTTTATTATATGGGCCATCAATACTTTTACAAATTGAACGACCTAAATCGCCAATTTTACTTTCATTATTTGAGTATACTAATATGTTTGATGGTTTTAAATCTTGATGAGTAACTTCGATATTGTGTAATTGCTTTAAACCAACTGCAATATCGTGTAAAGATTTTAATCTTAATGCATAATCTAGTTCAATTGAAAAGTCCAATTTTTTTCTAATATCTCCTTCAGCTAAATCAAATATTAAATATGGAACAATTGTAATAGCATAGCCAGGCACAATTTCTTCATCTGCTACTTTAACAAATGCAACTTTGTCAACTTTTTTATTTTTACAATGCTCCGATAAATCTCTTTCGTATTTATATGCAATTAGCATATCGTTCATAACATCTACAATCTTAGTACCGGGAACAGCAATTGTTAGAAATTTAGCAAAGTCAAATGCTTTTAAAAAACAAACTTCATTGTCTTTTTGCACTAAATAACAAACGGAGAAAAAAGCTCCAGTTTGGTTGTCAGTCTTTTCGATTTTTTCAATTACTTCCCATCCCGAATTTAGTGTGAGATTTAATAAATTATGTGCAGCATTATCAGTCATATAAATGAAAATTTGATTGTAAAGATAACGAAATTTTCAATCAGGACTTTGCTAGGAAAATTCTTGAATTTTAAACTAATTATTCTCTTTGGGTAAACTTGCTCCTAACAAGTTTTTATACTCTATTTTATACAACTTATTTAAACTACGTTATGTATAAGAAAATTACAAAAAGTACTGATATGAATATATGTTAAGAGTAATTATTAACAAGTTAATTCCAATACTATCAAATTATATTAGATAGTAAGTAATTGATTTGTTTGATATAACATATTTTTTTTATAACTATATTGCCTTTAAATATTTAATGATTTATATGGAATTGGAATTTTTAGACCTGGCATTGATTATAAGAGCTACAGATATGATACTTCATTATGACTTGAAAGATGAAGCTTTATTTTTGAATTTAAAAACTGAAATTCTATTGTTATTGAATGATAAAAAAAACGAGGTTATTTTCTTTGGCATGGCTCCTGATAATACTGCTGATGGTTAAGATGAATTGTTGTTGGATGGTAACTTTGTTAGATTAATTTGTAATGAGAAGTATTTAGGAATTGATTTGGATAGTGATAAATCTGAGTACTTCGCTGCTTTCTTGAGATTGATAGAAAATTATAATCCTTTTTGGACTACAATAATGGTTGGGCGAGGTTATATTAAAACAGAAACAACTGTTGAATTATTGTATCGAGATGTTTTTTAAAATAAGGTATATGCATCCGGTTTCGTTGCTATCAAATCTACTTGATAAGGAAATGTAAAATTTGTTATAGGTTCTTGATCTAACCATTTTGTTTGAACATCTAAAGCCGATTTCGTTGGTTTGGAATAGAAGTACATTTAGCAATTGATTAAATTGAATCAAATTCTGACTGAGTATTGATATCTTCTATATTTCTGACACAAAAAATAAAGAACTTAATATAATACTGATACTCTAAAAGTAATTCACTCTCGACAGCTAAATATTTTAGAATTGGTTTTTCGTTTTTAAAACCTTTTTTCATTTTCTTAAATGCCATATCTACATTATCCCTTTTCAGTTTTAAACTCGCACTTAAAATATTTAGTTGGTCTGCATAAGTCATTTTCATTTAGTATTTATAGTAATTATATCTTTTATTTAAAGTAGTTTGCTTTTATCTGTTGTTATTGTGAAATATATATCATTTATTTTTAGCTTGTTATATCCGATTAAAGGAATTTTATTAGTTACAATAGTATCGTTTATTTCTGTTCCTGTACTTTCTAAATCATACAACCATACATTATCTTTAGTATTAATAATAATACAATGTCTTCTGCTAACTGCATTTGCGCCTGATACCTGAATATCGTTTAGATTGAATTCTTCTCTGCCAAATTTTATTATTGGAATATTAAATGAATTTGGTGTAACTATTTTGTTGTTTGTTTCTAATATTGATATTGTATTTTCTTTCAAGGTGTTGAATTGAAAGTCCATAAATAATAGTTTTGATTTTAATGAAGGTGTCTTTTTAAAATTATGGCTTAATTCTTTTTCAGTAATAACTGAAAGATTGTATTCAATAAAAGGATTGTCTTTTTGTTCTGATTTTGATTTTGGAGGAATGGATTTACCATTGCTATTTAAGACGAAAGCAATAAAATAATTATTTGTAAAACAAGGTAAAGATGGATTGGCTTCCATAATCATTTTGGAAAGTTCCATAGCAGTTTCGTATCTGTCTGTTTCGTAATAACATCGAATTAAAAGATTATAGGCTTCGTAATCTGCTGGATTTCTATGAAGATGGTCTGATAGTAAACCAATAGCTATAGGGTATTTTTTTGCTTCTAAATTAATCCACCCTAAATCTTTTTGAACGTCTAACCTGGTGTTTAGTTTTAATGCTTTTTCGTAGCAAAATTTTGCCATTTCAATTTTTTGAACTCTCAGGTAAAATTTGCCTAATGCTTGCAATACAGTGACATTATTTTTATATTGCTTGTTTGCCAATTCCAAAAACTTTAGTGCATTTCTCCATTTGTTGGTTTTTAGTGCTCTGTTGGCTAATTCTATTAATTCTGCAGCTTTTAGGTTGTCTTTGTTGAATATTATGGGAACTGATTTTGCTTTAAGCGCTTCTTCCAATTCTATCATAAATTGAAACCTCAGCTCTGGAACTTTGTTAATGGCTTTTAGGATAATTTCTTGTTGCCAGTTTGGGAGGTTTTGGATTGGGAAATCGGCCGATTGGTGCTTCTCTATTATTTCGTCTTGAGATAGGCCAAAGAAAGGATTTTGCTTGGTAAGCACTTCCATAAGAGTTACTCCTAAAGCGTAGATATCAATTCTAGGATCCTTAGTGCTGTTTACTTCCCATTGGAATGACTCAGGACTCATATAGGCTCTAGTGCCTATTTCTTTATTTGCTACACCAAAGTCAGCAATTTTAATGGTGCCATTTTGAGAGAATAGAATGTTGTCTGGTTTTATATCGTGATGGATAATTCCTTTTTTATGGATGTTTCTAATGCACGATGCTAACGTTTCTATCCATGCAATAGCTTCTGAAGATTTTATTTTACCCTCTTTTATTTTGACTCTAAGACTACCTCCAGGGCAATATTCCATTACTAAATACAGGGTGTCATCTTCAAAGAAATGGTGGTAATAGGTTACAATGTTTGAATTCTCAAACTTAGACACCATTTCAATTTCATGAATGATATCTTCTTGTTCTGACTTGTTGGTGTTTTTTAGTTTTTTGATTGCTACATATCGATTGGATACCCTTTCTTTAGCTAGAAAGACTTTACCAAAACCACCGGAGCCTAGGTCTTTTATAAAAGTGTATTTGTTATCGAAGTACTGCATTTAAATTTATTTAATGAGTAGGAATTGACTAATAACTTTAACTATTACATTTCTTAATCAACAAACATACTTATTCGGAACGCTAATGCTTTTTCTTTACAAATTGGGCAATAATTATTGACGGTGTTTAATTTTAAATCAAAATTATTGATTGTATTGTTATCGTAATTATTTCCTTTTAAAACTTCATCAGTGTAAAATAGATATTTATCTGAATTCTTGTGTTCTAAATAATTTATATTTTCAAATTCTAAGGTTTCTTTATTAATTGCTGGAACCGGACAATTGGTTTGATAACTAAATCTACCGCCACCGTATCTGAACTCATTTGAAAAACCACAAGATTTACATTTTGATGCTATTATATTTCCCATATTGATTTTTTATTTTATTAATATTGATGTCTCAAAAATGTATTGTACTTCTCTTTCCAGACGAGGTAATTGCACTAAATGATATCTATCATAGTCAGGATGCAGTATTAATAGATTCATTGAACTTATTCTGATATCGTATTTTTTTTCTAAAATATGTCTGTAAATATTTTGTTGTAGGAGGTATTTATTATAACTGTCATTGGTTAAATGTTTAAGTTCTCCAGATGCGAATTCTGTAAAAGCTCCATTTGGATCTGAAAGCTTTGGATGTCCATTTTGATGTACTACTTTTTTACTGCGTTTCCAATCAAAAATATAGCAATCACCGTTCGGTCGTTTGTATACCATATCAATTGTACCAGCAATCATCAATTCCTCATCGTATATTCGCCATTCTGTCCGAAATGGAGCCATAGTTGGGTAAGCAGCTAAAAAGTTTTGAAAATACTCAAACTCAATTTGAGAACTGTCGTACGGTCGTTTATTATAGAAATTTTCAATTTCAGCATGCAATTGAGTTCCCAAATTAGCTTGTTCATTGCCGTTCTGTTTCCATATATTAACAATGTCAACTACTTCTAAACCATACAACTCATGTTTAGGATTTAAATTTGTTGCAGCAGCATATGCATCGAATTCAGGGAAAAATCTATCAATTAATTGACTTACCGAAATAGTATCTGGATTGTTGTCTATTTGATATAAATGATTCTCGTTATCAAATATAATTCTGGCGTCTCTGGGATGTGAATTTTGCACCTCTAAATGAGCTGTCGGAATATAAACAACTTTAGGAGTATTGTATTGAATTATGCTTTCAATAATTTCATCTTCGGGAGTATTT
>CANCGR010000530.1 GCA_947377625.1 Gammaproteobacteria bacterium
CAGATGGGTATCAAAACTGTATTCTTACAAAAAGAAGAAGTAAGCGGAGATTACTCCATTATATATAATACGTTGAACAAGGATACTTCTAACTCTGAGTTGGAAGCCGTTCAGCATATCTACCGCCAGTTACGCGGTTCTGACGCTCCTGATGATGAAACAGCACGTGGCATCATTGAGAAATTGTTCTTCAGTGACAAGCGTTATGACTTAGGTGAAGTAGGTCGTTACAAGATCAACCGTAAGCTCGGTCTTGATATCAACCTGAAGACTAAGGTATTGAGCAGGGAAGATATCATTTCCATCATTAAGTATCTGGTTCGTTTGACCAATGGTAAGGCGGAAATTGATGATATTGATCACTTGAGCAATCGTCGTGTTCGTACTGTAGGTGAGCAGTTGTTTGCCCAGTTCGGAGTTGGTCTTGCCCGTATGGCTCGTACCATCCGCGAACGTATGAACGTTCGTGACAATGAAGTGTTCACGCCAATTGACCTGATCAATGCGCGTACACTTTCTTCAGTTATCAATTCATTCTTTGGTACTTCGCAGTTATCGCAGTTCCTCGATCAGACCAATCCGCTTTCTGAGATCACGCACAAGCGTCGTATCTCGGCGCTCGGACCTGGTGGTTTGAGTCGTGAGCGCGCAGGCTTTGAGGTTCGTGACGTACATTATAGCCACTATGGCCGTTTGTGTACCATTGAAACTCCTGAGGGCCCAAACATTGGTCTTATATCTACACTTTGCGTTCACGCGCAAATCAATGATATGGGATTCATTGAAACTCCTTACCGTAAGGTAAAGGATGGTAGGGTAGACCTGAAAAGCTATAAATACCTGAGTGCAGAAGAGGAAGACCTTGCTAAGATCGCACAGGCCAACATTCCTATGGATGACAAGGGTAACTTTACTGAAGATAAGATCAAATCACGTCAGACAGGTGACTTCCCGATCCTTGAACCTCAGGAAGTTGAATACATGGACGTTGCACCTAACCAGATCGTTGGTTTGAGTGCGTCCCTGATTCCGTTCCTTGAGCATGATGATGCCAACCGTGCATTGATGGGATCGAACATGCAACGTCAGGCGGTTCCGCTGATCAAACCACAGGTGCCGATTGTTGGTACAGGCTTGGAAGCAAAGGCAGCTCGTGACGCTCGTATCCAGATCCACGCTGAAGGCGATGGTGTTGTGGAGTACGTTGATGCAGATCACATTTATGTACGTTATGACCGTGATGAGAAAGAGCGCCTTGTTTCTTTTGAAGACGATCTTAAGATATATACACTTACCAAGTATAAGAAAACCAACCAAAGCACAAGCATCACCTTACGCCCGGCTGTTCGTAAAGGACAGAAAGTAAGAAAAGGCGACTTCCTTACAGAAGGTTATGCTACGCAGGAAGGTGAACTGGCTCTTGGCCGTAATCTGAAAGTAGCATTCATGCCTTGGAAGGGGTACAACTTCGAGGATGCGATCGTGATCAATGAAAAAGTTGTTCGTGACGACTGGTTCACATCGGTGCATATCGATGAGTATGAACTTGAAGTTCGCGATACTAAGCTGGGTGAGGAAGAGTTGACTCCAGATATACCAAACGTATCGGAAGAAGCGACTAAGGATCTTGATGAGCATGGTATTATCCGTATCGGTGCCCACGTTAAGGAAGGCGATATCCTGATCGGTAAGATCACTCCAAAGGGCGAAACTGACCCAACTCCTGAAGAAAAACTGCTTCGTGCGATCTTCGGTGATAAGGCTGGTGATGCTAAAGATGCTTCTTTGAAAGCTCCAAGTGGAACTGAAGGTATCGTTATCAGCAAGCAGCTGTTCCAGCGCGCTAAAAAAGACAAAAACTCAAAAGTTCGTGAAAAAGCTGCGATTGAGAAAATTGATAAAACACACGACAAGAATAAGGAAGAGTTGAAAGGCTTCCTGCTTGAAAAACTGATGATCTTGTTGAAAGACAGGAACTCATTGGGTGTTACCAATAACTTTGGTGAAACTGTCCTGAGCAAGGGTGGTAAATTCAACTCGAAGACTTTAGGTTCTATCGATTACGCTAATGTTAACCCATTAGGCTGGACCGGTGAAGCTGAAACTGACGGATTGATCAACCAGTTGTTGCACAATTACAACATCAAGTTCAACGAAGAAATAGGCCGTTACAAACGTGAGAAATTCAACCTGAGCATCGGTGACGAATTACCAGCGGGCGTATTGAAACTGGCTAAAGTTTATCTCGCCAGCAAGCGTAAGCTGAAGGTGGGTGATAAAATGGCGGGTCGTCACGGTAACAAGGGTATTGTTGCAAGGATAGTGCGTGAAGAAGACATGCCGTTCCTGGAAGATGGTACTCCGGTTGACGTTGTACTGAATCCACTTGGTGTACCTTCCCGTATGAACCTTGGTCAGATCTATGAAACTATCTTAGGTTGGGCCGGTGAAAAATTGGGTATCAAGTTCGCTACACCAATCTTCGATGGTGCTTCGGTTAAGGAAATTGAAGATCTAATTATTAAGGCTGAATTGCCGGACTTTGGTCACACCTTCCTTTATGACGGTGAAACCGGTGAGCGATTCCACCAGAAAGCAACTGTGGGTATCATTTACATCATTAAACTGCACCACATGGTGGACGATAAGATGCACGCGCGTTCTATCGGACCGTACAGTCTCATTACACAGCAGCCGCTGGGTGGTAAGGCACAGTTCGGTGGTCAGCGTTTTGGTGAGATGGAGGTTTGGGCACTTGAGGCATATGGTGCATCCAACATCCTGCAGGAATTACTGACACTGAAATCAGATGATATCATAGGCCGTGCAAAAACTTATGAAGCAATTGTTAAGGGAGACAATGTACCTAAGGCAGGTATACCAGAATCCTTCAACGTATTGGTGAATGAGTTGAGAGGCTTAGGCCTCGAACTTAAATTCGAGTAGGAGAAATTGTTAATCCAGAGCCGCATTAATTGTGGCTCTGGATAACATTAGTGCAATTCTTTTTCCTGATTCAAAAATGAAAAGACGTAAGCATAACGTCTCTACAACTAAAACAATTAAAAATGGCTATAAAGAAAGATAACAGGCCAAGGCCTGGGTTCAGTAAAATTACCATCAGTCTCGCGTCGCCAGATGCGATATTGGATCGCTCTTATGGCGAAGTGTTAAAGCCGGAAACTATTAATTACCGTACTTACAAGCCAGAGCGTGACGGCTTGTTTTGCGAAAAAATATTCGGCCCGGTTAAGGATTACGAGTGCTTCTGCGGAAAGTATAAGCGTATCCGTTACAAGGGTATTGTGTGCGACCGTTGTGGTGTTGAAGTGACTGAAAAGAAAGTACGTCGCGAGCGCCTTGGTCACATTAAGCTTGTGGTACCAATTGTACACATTTGGTATTTCAAGAGCTTACCTAATAAAATAGGCTACCTTTTGGGTGTAAGCTCCAAGAAAATGGAGAGCATTGTTTACTATGAGCGTTATGTAGTAGTAAGTGCTGGCGAGGCGGAAGAAATGATCCGTACCAAGCTGAACCTTAAGGAGTCTGAAAGCACACATCAGCAATTATTGACAGAAGACGAATATCTGGAAATATTGGATGCCTTACCAAAGGAAAACCAATACCTGCCAGATGAAGATCCTAATAAATTCATCGGAAAGATGGGTGCTGAAGCAGTTCAGCAACTGTTGTCGAGGATTGACCTCGATAAGCTTTCTTATGACCTTCGTAACGCAGCTGCCAACGAGACCTCTCAACAGCGTAAGCAGGAAGCATTGAAACGCCTTAGCGTTGTAGAAGCTTTCCGTGATGCGAATACCCGTATTGAAAACCGCCTGGAGTGGATGGTTATGCAATACATTCCGGTTATTCCACCAGAATTACGCCCGTTGGTTCCATTGGATGGTGGTCGTTTCGCTTCCTCTGATCTGAATGACCTTTATCGTCGTGTTATTATCCGTAATAACCGTTTAAAGCGTTTGATAGAAATTAAAGCTCCTGAAGTAATCTTACGTAATGAAAAACGTATGTTACAGGAAGCTGTGGATTCCCTGTTCGATAACAGCCGTAAATCTAATGCCGTTAAGGCTGAAGGTGGTCGTGCGCTGAAATCACTTTCAGATGTACTGAAAGGTAAACAAGGTCGTTTCCGCCAGAATCTGTTGGGTAAACGTGTTGACTATTCTGGTCGTTCGGTTATCGTGGTAGGTCCTGAAATGAAATTGCATGAGTGTGGTCTACCTAAGGATATGGCTGCGGAATTGTTCAAACCGTTCATCATCCGTAAGCTTATTGAAAGAGGTATAGTTAAAACGGTTAAGAGCGCTAAAAAACTCGTTGAGCGTAAGGAAGCTGTGGTTTGGGATATTCTTGAGAACATCCTGAAAGGCCATCCTATCATGCTTAACCGTGCCCCGACGCTTCACCGTTTGTCTATACAGGCTTTCCAGCCAAAACTGATCGAAGGAAAGGCAATCCAACTTCACCCACTCGTTTGTTCGGCGTTCAATGCGGATTTCGATGGTGACCAGATGGCGGTTCACGTTCCTTTGAGTAATGCGGCTATTCTTGAAGCTCAAATATTAATGCTGGCTTCACATAACATTCTTAACCCACAGAATGGTACGCCAATTACCCTGCCTTCACAGGACATGGTACTCGGTCTGTATTATATCTCTAAGGGTAAGAAATCAACTGATACTGAAAAGGTAAAAGGCGAAAACAAAGCATACTATAGTTCTGAAGAAGTAGTTATTGCACATAATGAAGGTCGTGCTGATCTTCATGCCTGGATCAAGATCAAGGCAAATATGCGTGATGCTGAAGGCAACCTGAAGATGCAGTTCATTGAAACAACTGTAGGTCGCGTTATCTTTAACCAATATGTACCTAAGGAAAATGGTTTCGTAAATGCACTGCTTACAAAGAAGTCTTTACGTGAGATCATCGGTTCTATCCTTAAAAATACCAACATCCCTAAAACAGTGCAGTTCCTCGATGACATCAAGACACTCGGGTTCCGTACAGCATTCCGTGGTGGATTGTCGTTTAACATTAAGGATCTTACTGTTCCTGATGTTAAGGAGCAATTGATCGCCAATGCACAGGTGGAAGTTGACGAAGTTTGGGATAACTACAACATGGGTCTTATCACGAATAACGAGCGTTATAATCAGGTAATTGATATCTGGTCTCGCGTAGATACCCGTGTAACTGAAACGCTTATTCGTGAGATGGCAGCTGATAAACAAGGTTTTAACTCTGTTTACATGATGCTTGACTCGGGTGCGCGTGGTTCTAAACAGCAGGTAAAACAGCTTGCCGGTTTGAGAGGACTTATGGCTAAACCACGTCGTAGTGGTTCGTCAGGGTCTGAAATCATTGAAAATCCGATCCTTTCTAACTTTAAGGTTGGTTTGAGTGTATTGGAGTACTTTATCTCTACCCATGGTGCCCGTAAGGGTCTTGCGGATACCGCCCTTAAAACAGCGGATGCGGGTTACCTTACTCGTCGTCTAGTTGACGTTGCTCAGGATGTGGTTATTACATTCGAAGATTGTGGTACCCTCCGTGGTATTGCTACTTCAGCTCTGAAAGATAACGAAGATATAGTTGAACCATTATATGATCGTATCCTTGGTCGTACATCATTGCACAATGTGTATGACCCAATCAGCGAAGAATTACTGGCAACTGCCGGTGAAGAGATCACTGAAGATGTGGCCAGGCGCATTGAAGAAAGTGGTATTGAAACAGTAGAAATACGTTCTGTACTTACTTGCGAAAGCCGTCGTGGTGTATGTTCAAAATGTTATGGTAAGAACCTTGCTACCGGATACTTTACCCAGAAGGGTGATGCAGTAGGTATCATTGCCGCTCAGTCAATTGGTGAGCCAGGTACACAGTTGACACTTCGTACCTTCCACGTGGGTGGTGTGGCGAACTCGTCATCTACTGAATCTCAGATGGTCGCCCGTTTCGATGGTACTATCCAGTTCGATGGTCTTCGTACTACCAAGTATAAAGATGAATCAGGCGAAGAGCAGATTATTGTAATCGGCCGTACGGGTGAAGTGCGTATCGTGGATATTGCTAACGATCGTCTGTTGATTACCAATAACGTTCCTTACGGTTCTATTCTTAAGATAAGCAATGGCAAGAAAATTGCCAAGGGCGAAGTGATTTGTACATGGGATCCGTTCAATGCGGTAATCATCTCTGAAATCAGTGGTACCGTTAAGTTCGATAGCGTAATCGATGGTGTTACTTACCGCGAAGAGTCTGACGAGCAGACAGGTCACCGTGAGAAAGTGGTTATTGAAACAAAAGATAAGACTAAGATCCCGGCCATCATTGTAGAAGGCAAGGAGCAAAAGTTATATAACTTACCGGTGGGTTCTCACATTGTGGTAAACGTTGACGATACAGTTCATAACGGACAGGTACTTGTAAAAATACCACGTGTTATGGGTCGTAGCCGAGATATCACGGGTGGTCTTCCAAGGGTAACAGAGTTGTTTGAAGCACGTAACCCGAGCAATCCGGCCATCGTTGCGGAAATCGACGGTGTGGTTGCATTCGGTAGTGTTAAACGCGGTAACCGTGAAATTATAGTTGAGTCTCGCGAAGGTATGGTTAAGAAATACCTCGTTCCACTTACACGTCATATCATGGTTCAGGACGGTGACTTCGTAAAAGCAGGTACATCACTTTCTGATGGAGCTACAACGCCAAGCGATATCCTGTCTATCAAAGGACCTTTCGCAGTTCAGGAATATCTGGTAAATGAAATTCAGGAAGTATATCGTTTGCAGGGTGTGAAGATCAATGATAAACACATTGAGGTGATTGTTCGTCAGATGATGCGTAAGGTAAACATCGTTGATCCTGGTGATACTAAATTCCTTGAAGAAGATACAGTTGATAAGTTCGATTTCATGGACGAAAACGACTGGATCTATGACAAGAAGGTAGTAACTGAATCAGGTAATTCTGAGAAGTTACACCCAGGACAGATTGTTACCCTCCGCGAACTCCGCGAAGAAAACAGCGGCCTGCGTCGTGCAGATAAAAAGCTGGTTGAATACCGTGATGCTAACCCTGCAACTTCGTCACCAATGTTGTTAGGTATTACCAAGGCGTCATTGGGTACACAAAGCTGGATCTCAGCTGCGTCCTTCCAGGAAACAACCAAGGTATTATCACAGGCAGCGATCAACGGTAAATCAGATAGCCTTGTAGGCTTGAAGGAAAACGTTATCACTGGTAACCTGATTCCAGCCGGTACTGGTATGCGTGATTTCGATGACATGATTGTTGGTTCAAAAGAAGAGTTTGACCTCCTCATGGCTAACAAAGATGTACTTCAGTTCGACGAAGAAGAATAAGAATTTGAATGTGATATTTTGCAACAGCCGCTCCAGTTTTTATGGGGCGGCTGTTTTGTTTTTGGGCAATTCAGTTTGCTTTTTTCGGATGTTTTCTTAACTTTATAATTAATTTTT
>CANCGR010000531.1 GCA_947377625.1 Gammaproteobacteria bacterium
GAGTATGAACGAGGTGGTGGAATATTTAAAGTATTGGTAGCACACAGCAAGTTTGCAAGAATCCCAAATTTCGGAATGGCAGAGCAAGGGCCGTTCCTGTTACAGGATCATGGTAATTCGGTGTCCTTCAAAAATATTAAGGTTCGTGAATTAAAATAATTATTATCGATATAAGAAGCTGGAATGAAAGGTTGGTGATAATGGGCGTGCCGGCTCATTTGTTTAGTAATTGCGAAAAGTGAAATGACTGTTTTCAAATTATTATGATGTATCAAAAAATGATAAAATTTACCAAACTCGTTTTTATTTTTTTTATTGTATGCAGTTGTAACAATAGTAGAAATAATAAAACTGAGGCAAGGGGTGCTGATAATCTGGCTTATAAATGGGGCAAAGTTGCATTAGAAGCTACTGCCAATAATACTGAAAAATTTAAACCCCGGCCAACGGTAACATCCAGGATGCTGGGATTGGTATGGACATCTGTATTTGATGCATGGTCGAGGTATGATGATAAAGCCCGCCCGCTTTATTTACAAAATGTAGAACGGGTTGCTGAAAATGAAAGAACGCTGAAAAATAAGGAAACTGCCATAAGTTATGCGGCATACAGAGCTATGCTTACTTATTATTCTTCAGATTCATTGATGTTGCGAAACAAGATGAAAGAATTTGGTTATAACCCTGATAATACTTCCCTAGACCCTAAAACACCCGAAGGAATCGGCAATCTTGCTGCAAAAACAGTTATTGAAGCAAGATTGAACGATGGTTCAAATCAAAATGGTTTAATGGAGGGTGTACAGGGTGCAGAATATTCAGATTATACAGGATATAAACCCATAAATCCTCCTGATACATTACATGATCTTAAACACTGGCAGCCTAAATATTTTTCTGATGGTAAGGGAGGAAAATTTGCACCTTCATGCCTTACACCACATTGGGGTAAAGTAAAAACATTACTGCTCGATTCTGCTGCTCAGTTTCGTTCCCAGCCTCCACCCGCAATGGGATCGGCCCAACTTGAACAGGAAGTGAAAGAAGTAGTGCAACTACAGGCAAATCTTACCAATGAACAAAAAGCATTGGTGGAATTTATGAGAGATGGCCCTAAATCTGTACAACAGGCCGGACATTGGTTCATTTTTGCACAGGATGTTTCAGTAAGAGATAATCATACACTTGACGAAGATGTAAAAATGTATTTTGCTGTAGAAGCTACTGCAATGGACGCATTCATCGCGTGTTGGGATACAAAAATGAAATATGATTTCGCCCGGCCATACACTTTGGTTCATTATTATTTTAAAGATAAAAAAATCAAAGCATGGGGCGGACCTGAAAAAGGTATGATAGAAATGATGGGGCAGGAATGGCGCCCATATTCACCTGAAACATTTTTATGCCCACCATTTCCAAGCTATGTTTCAGGCCATAGCACTATCAGCGGTGCATGTGCCGAAATTCTAAAATTGTACACAGGAAATGATCGTTTTGGTGTTGAAGTAAAAAAAATTCCCGGAGCACTTACAGAACCCGGCCATACAGGCCCGGAGGTTACCTTAAAATTTGCCACATTTACTGAAACAGCCGAAAAAGCCGGTATTTCAAGAGTGCTGGGTGGATATCATATACAATGCGAGAACAAAGAAGGTTTATTGCTTGGAAGAAATATTGCAGCAACTGTTTGGAAGAGATATTTATATTTAACGGGTACACCGCTTTAAAATAAATAAAACCATTAAAATGATAAAGAATAGAGCAGGGGTCTCTTTAACTGTTATTGCTTGCATACTGTCTGTATTTATTATATCCCCGGGCTGTAAAAATAATGAAGCAAATGATAAGCCTTCTTCAGATCCTGTATTCGAAAAAGTACCATCCTCTTTAAGCGGTATTACATTTAATAATACGGTAGAAGAAACCTATCAAAAAAATTATGAATCCTTCGCTTATGTATATAATGGGGCAGGTGTTGCCACAGGAGATTTTAACAATGATGGGTTGATCGATATTTATTTTGTTGGAAATGAAGTTCCCAATAAACTATATATCAATGAGGGTAATATGAAATTTAAAGATGTAACAGTTTCTGCCGGTGTAGAGGGCGGTAAAGGTTGGAAGAATGGAGTAACCCTGGTTGATATCAACCACGATGGGCTTCTTGATATTTATGTTTGCAAGGGAGGGTTTAAAGATGCTGATGAAGACCGAAGAAATTTATTATACGTTAACCAGGGTAACCTCACCTTTAAGGAACAAGCAAAAGAATACGGCCTTGATGATGATGGCTATTCGCTCCAAGCTGTTTTTTTTGACATGGATAATGATAATGATCTGGATATGTACCTAACCAGTCGTCCGGATACCTTTTATCTGGGTTTATCAAAGATGGTATCTGGTAAAAGAAATCCTCCTGAAAAATGCAGGAACAAATTATATAGGAATGATAATGGCAAGTTTACCGAGATAGGAAAACAGGCGGGGATCAGTCATAGTTTCGGATATGGCTTATCTGTAGAAGTAGCAGATCTGAATAATGACGGCTATCAGGACATCTTTGTTGCAAACGATTATGCTGATAATGATTACATATTCATCAATCAGAAAAACGGCACATTTAAGGATCAGGTAAAATCAATGACAAACCATGTATCACTTTTTTCCATGGGTTCTGATATAGCCGATATCAATAATGATGGCTTTGAAGATATCCTTGTAATGGAAATGCTGCCAGAAAATTATAAACGATCCAAAGTATCAATGCCAAGAATGGATGTGGAAGGGTTCTGGGCCATCGTGGATAGTGGTTTTCAAAAACAATACATGCATAATGTGCTGCACCTGAATAATGGGAATGGATTCTTTAGCGATGTATCACAAATGGCAGGAATACATAAAACAGAATGGAGCTGGTCTACCTTGGCTTCTGATTTTGATAATGATGGCATGCGCGACATTTTTGTGGCCAATGGTTATCGAAGGGATTTATTTGACGGTGATATCCAGAAGAAACAGGATATGTACGTGAAAGCAAATATGAACAAATACGGCTCTTCGCAGGAGATGTTTGAAAAAGGATTTAAAGAATACATGGATATATACGATCCTATTAAAGTAAGAAATTATCTGTTTAAAAATAAAGGCGATCTGCATTTTGAAAATGTTTCTGAATCATGGGGTTTCAAGGATAGCACTTTTTCGAATGGTGCAGCGGTGGCAGATTTTGATAATGATGGAAAACTCGATCTCGTTATCAATAACCTGGATGGTGTAGCCGATGTTTACAAGAATGTTTCAAGTGCCAAGAATAATTTTCTGCGA
>CANCGR010000532.1 GCA_947377625.1 Gammaproteobacteria bacterium
TACTCCCTACATAAGAGTAGGATAAGGCTGTGATTAGAGTAGGTTGATGTGATGAAACCCTTATAAACACTAGGATGTAGTGCAGTGTTCTTTGTGGTTAAGCAATTGCAAGGGTAAACTGCCAACTTTTTTTCTTACAATTTAATAGCGGTGCACAGCGGTTTTGTAAATGCTACACATCCAAAAAGAAGTGGTTCCTTGACGGGCCCGTAACTTCCGTCTCAAAGTGGCTATCTAGAATTCGCCTCAGTAGATAAAGTGCTAAAAGTATAGATCCTTTAGCATCGAATAATAAACCACAAAAAAAAGGAGCAGTACTTAGTACTGCTCCTTTTGTCTTTATTATCATAATCCATCTTCCAGTAATCCTTTAAGTAGGCAGTAAGGAGGAAAAACCAACGCTATTTAAATTCCTAGTAAAGGGTTTGTAAAATAGTGCAAATAAGTAAATTACTCAATAACCAATTTCTTAGTGATATGTTCAGCGGTTTTAACTAAATAAATTCCCGTGCTTAAGCCTGTTGTCTCAATAGTAGTAGCTCCTTTTTTACTCATAACTAAATTACCTACGATATCATAAACAGTTAAGTCTTGTGCCGTGCTTAAATATACCACCCCTTTTGTTGATGGGTTGGGATATAGAGTGAATTCATTTGCCGCCGTAAAGCTAGGCGTCCCCAATATGGTTACGCTAACATTTACATCATCCAATGCCAATTGCGCTCGAGCTCCTGTACCACTAATATAATAATAGACCCATCGCACTTCTACCATGGCTTGTCCATTACAACTTTGCGGCAACGTAGTAGTTTTTAATTCTGAAGTTGCGTCTTCTCCACTCAAATACTCTTCGGTTTGAGGGAATTCTAACCAACCAACGTTCCCGTTACCTCCGCCATTACCAATTCTATATTGCATTCTAAGGCCATAGGCTCTTAGATTTTTTAAAATGGTTCTACCCGTCCAATTTACCGTGATAACAGAAGCATTGGTTACGGAAGTAGTATTAAATGCCATAACAATAGCACCCGCTCTTCCATTAGTTACAGCCGTTCCTGTAACTTGTGTTGGGTCTGAACCATCACAAACTCCTGTAAACTGTGAATTCCCTGTATTGATAAAAGAAACACCATTATCTCCTTCGCCATTAAAGCGTGATCTAGTGGTTAAATTATATAAACAAGTCCAATCTTCCATAAATAAAGTAGTCAAATCAGGATCAGCCGTGGCATGGGTCCAAAATACCATATTAGCAGGATAAGTACCCGCCGCACTACCACCGTCCCAAGTAGAGAACACACTTGTGCTAGAATTTTCTGCAATAGCCAAAGGAGAAGGGTCAGTAACTGTTGCAACGGTCGTGTCGCCAGTCAGCGCTACGTTTTGTGTTGTAGCATTTGATGAAACTACCGTTAAGGTACCCAAGCTACTACCAGTAGCCACATTGTTTAATCGTACATAGATAGGAGTTAGCAATAAAGTCCCCGATGTTGGCGCTAAGGACAACGAAGTAGTAAATCCACTACCCGCTGCTAACGAAATCTCAAAATTAGCGGGAGCGGTAAGGGTAACATTGCCAACTAAATTGCTCCCAGATACATTCACAAACTGACTTTGAGAAGGTACACCCAATACTTGTGAAAAACTCAAACTGTTTAGACTAACTGCCAATTGAGGAGTGCTAACTTGTTGAATAGTAACATCATCAATAACTAATTTAGCCGCAGTAGAAGTCCCTGTAGCACCTCGTGTTACAAAGAAACGTACCAATACGCTCGCTTGATTATTAGCTTCTGCAGGCAAGGCATAAGTGTACGTTGTAAAAGCCGTTTGATTAGCGTTAGGCAACGAGGCTACTTGAACACTTCCAATCCAAGTCGTTCCTCCGTCAATCGAAGTACTCATTGTTAAAACAGCATCACGGGTTCCAGCTCCATTCAACATTGATTTAGCCAAAAAGCTAACGGCAACCGATTGATAGGAGGTCAAGTTTAAACTTACTTGTACATCCCCATTAAAAGAACTAGTCGGTATAATACTCAAAGCCGCTGGTGCAGAATTAAAATCTACATCATCTCTAAAGATTCTTGTAGAGGGCGGAGCTACAGTATTTCCAGTCCAATTAGGAATAAAAGTAGAAGGGGTTCCCTCTACAAAGGCCGCATCAAAACTTTCTGCAGCAGGTAAACTGCTAATCTGCCCAAAAGTGTATCCCGAAGTACATACAAAGGCAAGTATAAAAAGTACTTTTTTCATCATAATAATAGTAGCGTTTAATTAAATGTGTCTGTGTTTTCTAGTAAAGGTATTTTAAATAAATCAGTAGAATAATCCAATTTTCTAGTGGTTAAACTAGGCCTCTAACAATGAAGTAACGCAACGAATAGCACTCCGCCTTATGTTTAGTCCCAAGATTAGGATTATTTATACAAAGATATTATAAAAATTCCAGTAGTGTCATTAAAACACCATAGGTAATTATCAGCAACTGTGCATAGATTTGCGCTCCAATAGGAGTAACTAAATGAAGGGTTAAGGGTCTATTTTAACAGCAATAATTAGCGATGGCAAGCCGTCATAAGTTGATTTTTTTATCGGAATTTGAACCGTAGGGTAGGAAAACGATTGAATCTTATGCGTAGCAAGTAGGTCTGTTGTTAATGTGCTGTAAATGAATAAGAAAACCTATTTTTTTTTAATTTACAACCGTTGAATAGCAACTGATTTAGTAGCATAATTACATTATTTACAATAAGATAATGCGGTATTGTTTCAGTTCGTCGAACATTAGTTTAGTTTTGCAGAGTATTTCAATTGAAAATATTAAAAATCAAAATATTGTAATAAATTTGCACAATAAAAATATAAAGAACCTTATGAAAAATAAATTAGTACCAACATGTTATAAGCTGGTTTTTATTTTTTCTCTTTTATTAATTAGCACACTTAGTAGCGCTCAAACCATATTTACCTCTTGGACTTTTGATCCAGTACAAGGTACATTAGCAAATCCAACACCTAATTTCGGATCTGGAACGGCGTCAGTGGTAGGTTCAGTAGTGCCTACAACGGCAACCGGTTTTTCTTCTACTACAGGCTGTGGGTCGGCCAACTCTGCTTTGGCTTGGCAACATAATAATTTCAATCCAGGAGCTACTAATGAAGTAAACGGAGTGCAATTCAATTCAAGTACCACAGGGTATTCTAACCTTATATTTTCTTGGGATCAACGATTTTCTGGAACGGCTGCAAACACAGTCCGACTTCAATATACCACCAATGGTTCTACTTGGACCAATTTTACCATGACGGGTTCAAATACAACCATTTGTGCCGGGTCGATAAATGTAAATGGTTGTTTTGAGACCAATGTTGGAAATTCCTATAGAAGGGTTAGAGTAGATCTGTCTTCCATAGTAGCAGCCAATAACAATCCAAATTTCGGGATTCGTTTGTTGGCTTCTCAGTACCAATCAACAGGACAATACAGACAAAGTACAACGCCTACATCGATTGCTTCCACTACTGGGGCATGGCGTTTTGATAACGTTAACTTTCTAGGAACTCCTAGCACAGCAGGTGGGGTGATATCAGGTTCAACAACCATTTGTCCCGCTACTTCTACCAATATTAATGTGACTATTACTGGCGGTACGGCGCCCTATACAGTAGTTTATACTGATGGAACAACCAATTTTACCGAAAATAATTATGGTTCAGGGTCCAATATTTTAGTGTCACCAACTGCTGCTTCAACAACGTATACCTTAGTTTCAATAAATGATAGCACGGCCGCGTCTATTGCGCCGCTTACAGGTTCCGCGATTGTTACAGTGAATGCCGGAACGTCTCCCTCTTTTATTGCTTCGGCACCGGCTACCACATGTCCAGGGACAAATACTACATATACGACACAATCGGGAATGTCTGACTATGTATGGACCTTCTTAAATGGAGTGGTCCCAGCCGTGTTAGGAACTGATTACAACATCACAGCGGGTTCAATTACTACCGAAACCGTTACGGTACAATGGCTACTTGCTTCAGGAACGGCGACGTTTACCGCAGCAGTAACGTATAGTTCTTGTACCGGGGCTTCTGCGACCTCTGCAACAGTAGTAACCATACCAACCGTTACTTTTACAACCCAACCGGGCGCAACCGCTTGCCAAAATACAGATACTACCTATACCACCCAAGCAGGTCAATCCAATTACGTTTGGACCTTTTCAGGAGTGCTTGGTACAGATTATTCCATTACTTCAGGAGGAACTTCCGCTAGCAATACAGTAGTAGTAAAATGGTTAAACACGACCGGTGCAAAAACAGTTTCGGTTAATTATACCAACGCTACTGGATGTACTGCGGCAGCGGCAACTAGTTCAACGGGGGCAACGATTTATGCTTTACCTGGGACGCCTACATTTACGACATTTCCTGCGACAAATGTTTGTACGGGTTCTAATGTTACTTATACCACGCAAACAGGAAGATTTAACTATGCTTGGACTTTTCCGGGTACAGCGGGAGTAGATTACAATATAGTGTCTGGTGGAACAGCAACCAGCAATACAGTGATTTTAAATTGGATGACAAGCGGAAGTAAGACAGTTACTGTAAACTATAGTAATCAAGCGACTCCAAATTGTGGTGCCTTGGTTTCAGCAACATTGACAAATAACGTGAATGTAGTGCCAACAATCACTTCACAACCGAGTACCGCGGCGCAAACCACTTGTATAGGGACACCCTTTAGCCCAATTTCAGTTACAGCTTCTGGGGTTAACCTTACTTATTCGTGGTTGTATGTTGCAAGCCCATCAACTCCTACATACGTATTAGGATTCCCGTCAGGGGGTGTGCCTACAGGAATTGCAACAGCTACTTTGACAGCGCCTTCAGCTACAGCTGGTACAAGATATTATTATGTTCAAGTATCTAGCGCTGGTTGTTCCAGTGTAAAAAGTACTTTGTTTACAAGTGCTTACACGGTTAATCCCGCCTCAGTTGGAGGAAGCATAGCCGGTAGTACTACCGTTTGCTCAGGGACCAATAGTACTACGTTAACATTAAGTGGGCACACGGGAGCCATCACCAAGTGGCAGAGTGCTAGTGATGTCGCTTTTACGACACCAGTGGATATTGCCAATACAACAACCACACTTACCGCAACAAATCTTACCGCAACTACCTATTATAGAGCAGTACTAACAAGCGGAGTTTGTCCAGCTGCCAATAGTGCGACAGCGACAATTACGGTTAGTCCAGTTTCCGTTGGAGGAACAATCGCAGGGGCAGGAATAATTTGTTCTAATACCACAGCCATACTAACATTAAGTGGGTATACAGGAAGTATTACCAAATGGCAAAGCGCCAGTGATATAGCCTTTACCACTCCAGTAGATATTGCCAATACTACTACAACTTTATCAGTGCCCAACTTAACAGTAACTACCTATTACAGAGCAGTAATACAAAGTAGTCCTTGTTCCTTAGCGTATTCAACAACAGCGCAGTTACTGTATAAAGCAACTACTTGGAATGGCGCAACTTGGAGCAACGGAGTACCAGATAGCACGACTAAAGCAATTTTTGGTGCCTTGTACGACTCAACAGGAAGTGGCACAGGTGATTTACAAGCTTGTTCTCTAGAGGTATTAACTAATGCCATAGTAACCGTTCACTCAGGCGATACCTTTACAATCCAAAATGAAATAAAAATTCCAGCTTCAATGCTTCCAACGGCCTTGATTTTTGAAGATTCAGCCAATTTAATTCAAGTGAATAATGTAGTCAACACAGACTACGTTTATTATAGAAGAAATACAACTCCAATAAAACAATACGATTATACGTATTGGTCCTCTCCAGTAACTAGTGAAACAATTGCAACGTTTTCACCCAATTCTACCCAAGTGTTCAAATGGGACACCAGTGTTTATAATTGGTCTTTTGTAAATACTGCAACAGTAATGAGTGTGGGGACAGGATACATCATCAGGGCTCCCGATGCAGCGCCTTTCAATCCTACTACAACAAACATCTTCAATGGAGAGTTTTTCGGAATACCAAATAATGGAACCCTAACAACACCTATCGGTGCGACAGGGGCTAATAATTTAAACTTAATTGGAAATCCCTATCCTTCCGCCTTGGATGCCGATAGTTTTATAACCTATAACCAACCAGTAAATGGCGGTGTTTTAGCAGGCACGATGTATTTTTGGACACATAATACACCTATTACAGCCAACAATTATACTAGCAATGATTACGCAAGCTATAATTTAACAGGAGGAATAGGGACTATGGCGCCAAGTAACCCATGTGCAGGATGTAATAGTTCGATGCCCAATGGTAAAGTTGCCGCAGGACAAGCATTCTTCATCGCGGCGCAAAGCAGCGGAGTAGCAACTTATACAAATGGCATGCGTTCCACAGTAAACAATCAGTTTTTTAAATCAAATACGGCAGTAACTTCTATTGAGAAAAATAGATTTTGGTTAGACATTTCAAATTCCGAGGGCTTGTATAAACAACTATTAGTAGGATATATTGAAGGAGCTACCAATGACATTGACCCAGCCTACGACGGTAAATCAATAGATATTGGTAATCCAATTATGATTTATACCATTGAAGGAGATTCAAAATTAGCCATACAAGGACGAGGATTACCATTCAATCAAAACGACGAAATTACAGTAGGGTATAAATCAACCGTTGCCAGTACATTCGAATTCAAACTGTCCAATTTTGACGGCCTTTTCACCAATCAAGATATTATTATTGAAGATACACTGCTAAATATCTTCTTCAATTTAAAAGAAGGTAACTATAGCTTTGAAACAGAAATAGGTACTTTCGATGCACGATTCAAATTACATTTTATAGACACATCAACATTGCAGTCAGTTACGGTAAATGCTGCTTCATTTGTAGTGTATACTGCAAATAATCAAACAACAATTAACGCAGGAGCGATCAATATGAAGCAAGTTACTTTATTTGATATTCAGGGAAGAATGTTACAAAAATATGAAGTAAAAAATGCTACAGAATTAAAGTTTTCATCCCCACCACAAAATCAAGTAATCCTACTTAGGATTACGACCAGTGATGATAAAATAGTCTTTAAAAAGATTGTAATTTAAAATAATCCTATTTTTTAACGTTGTTAAAAAATAAGTAAACTTCCTACAGTAAAAACTATAGGAAGTTTTTTTATTTTCAAGTCATTCAATAAAAATATCGATAAAATACATCAATTTTCGCCAAAATACCTATTAACAATTTGATAACAAACTTATTATGAGTTTAGGCTAAATATTTGATTTTTAGGTATTATTTTAGACCCCTAAAACAATTAAAATATAGTATTAATGAAATCAATTTTACAAGCATTGTTTAGTAATTGGTATGGTAGTTCAAGTAAAATTAGCTCGACTATTACTAAAAACAGATTGAATAAAAATGCAGTAAGTACAATGGGTGTCTTAACTTTAATTCTATTCTTTGGAGTGAATGAAGTAGTAGGACAAACAAACCCTACAGCTCAAAATTTACCGTACAATCAGAATTTTGGGACGACAACTTTTACGACTATGCCTGCAGGTATGGCAGCTTGGACAGGTGGTGCTAATAGAACTACGCAAGCAGCTGCTGAAGGAGGTACTCCAGGGGCTGACGCAGCGATTGCTGTTGCAACTGCTAGTACAACTACTGGAGGAATACTAGGATATGCTACGGCAAGTAATGCTAGGCTTTATATCCAAGAGTCTTCAAATGCTACAAATGGGACAAATACTATTGTTGCTTCTATCAATTCTGGTACAGCAACAGCCATAAATGTTGCCTACCAATTAGAATTGATTAATGGAGGGGTGACTACTCAAGATTTTGGATTAGAACTTCAATATAGAGCAGGTACAACGGGTACATGGACCAACGTGTCTGGATCTGCTTTTACCTTTGGTGCGGTTACTACGTTCACAGCTACTACCTTCAGTTATACTATTGCTGGATTATCAACAAATTCAGTATACCAAATTAGATGGATCACTTGGCGACCTGCGGGCTCTGGAGCTAGTAAAGGAGTAGGAATTGATAATATTGCCATTTCAGCGTCAACGTCACCAATAATTACGGGAGCTGCAACGGCAACAGCCTTTACAACTACTTATGGGTCTGCTTCATCAGCCCAAACTTTTGCAATTACTGGAACTAATTTGACCGATGATATCTTAGCAACGGCTCCAACGGGTTATGAAGTATCTTCAGATGGAACCACTTTTGGAACTACAGCTACGTTTACTAGATCAGGAACTTCAGTTTCGGGTTCGTTACGACTCCGTTTAGCTGCTACGGCAGCAGTAGGTGGAGCGTTTAACAGTAAACTGATTGCATTGACTTCAACCAGCGCCACTACCGTTAATATTACGACGGCAGCAACGGGAAACACGGTTACGGCAAAAGCTTTAACCATTTCTGGTGTGAGTGGAGTGTCTAAAGTATATGATAGAACAGTTGCTGCATCGCTTTCAGGAGCGGCAGCCTATAACGGCTTAGCTAATGGGGAAACATTTAGTGTAACGGGAACGCCTGTGGCTACTTTTGCAAATAAAAATGTGGGTACTGCCAAACCTATAACAATAACAGGGTATACAGCTCCTTCTGGAAACTATACGGTATCTCAACCAACAGGTGTAACTGCTGATATCACAGCTAAGGACCTAACAGTTATAAACATTACAGCAAACAATAAAACGTATGACGGTACTGTTGATGCAACGTTTTCAGCTACACTAAATGGTATTATTGCACCAGATAGCGTAACTTTATTGGCAACAGGTGAGTTTGACAATAATTATCAAACAATTTTTTTAGCCATACCTGCTACTATCGTGAATGCAACATTTTCATTAATTCCTTCGGCAGACAGTGCTAATTATAATCTGGTACAACCTACGGTTAGTGGTTTAACAGCTGATATTTTTCCTAAACAATTAACCATCACAAATGTTACAGTTCAAGATAAAGAATTCGATGGTACTACTGATGCAGTAGTAACGGGTACTTTAAACGGTGTGGTTTCAATAGATACTGTAATTTTAAATAGTAGTGGAGTTTTTGCTTCTGCTGCAGTGGGTGCTAATATCCCTGTTACACCTGTTTGGAGTATAGATGGTGATACATTCAACTACACACTTTTAGAACCATCAGTGTCATTAACAGCCAATATTACTAGCGCAGGTTCTCCATCTATTACAAGCGCTACTACTGCTTCTGCCACCTATAAAGATGCAACAACCTCATATTTTATTACAGCAACTAATGGGGCAACTTCATATGATGCTACAGGCTTGCCTCCAGGGTTAACCGTAAATACAGCAACAGGGGAAATTACCGGTTCACCTTTAGCTGCAGGTAGCTATACCGTTACTTTAAGTGCTATAAATTCAGGTGGAACTGGTTTTGCTACATTAACCTACACTATTAACACAGTTAATTTATCTATGCCAGATGCAGTAGCCAACAACAAACAATATGATGGCACAACCACTGCAACCATTTCTGGTACATTAACAGGAGCTTTTTCGGGTGACGATGTTTCCTACAATGGATCAGGTTCTTTTGATAGTGCTGCTATTGGAACCAATATTTTTGTCACGGCTAATATTTCTTTAACAGGAACCAAAGCGGCCAATTATACAATAACACAACCAAGCGGATTAACCGCAAGTATTACTCAAAAACTAATTACAGTAGCAGCTACAGTTGCAGATAAAGTATACAATAAAACTACTACAGCTACTATTACTGTTAATACAATCAATGGGCTAGTAGGCTCCGAAGTGGTTAATGTTTCGGGTACAGGAACCTTTGATACTGCCAATGCAGGAAACGGTAAAATTGTAACCGTGGCATACAGTTTAAATGGGGCAAATGCAGCTAATTATAGAATTGTATCTCCGGTAACTTTAACTGGAAACATTACACCAAAACCTTTAACATACACAGCGATCGCTGATAATAAAGTGGTTGATGGCAATACCAATGCTACAGTAACCGTTTCGGCTATTACTGGAGTTCTTTCTCCAGATGTAGTAACGATTACAGGTACAGGTACTTTCGCCTCTTCTGCAATTGGAAATGGTATTGTAGTTAGCAATATAGCGTTAACTCTAGGTGGTGCTCAAGCGGCTAACTACTCAATTACGCAACCTAGTGATTTAACGGCCAACATTACCGCTGCCCCTACCATATTAACGGCAGGTGATATCGCCATTGTTGGGTATAACTCAAATGCTACTCCTGACAACTTCGCGATTTTAGTCTTAAAAGATTTGACTTCGGGAACACAATTCTTTGTAAATGATAATGAGCTAGCTTCACCAACGGCAACTGCGTTTACCGACTTAGCCGAAATGGAAGCTTCGTTCACAGTAAAATCTGGACAAACCATTCCTGCAGGAACGGTAATTGTTTTACCATGGGGCACAACAGCTGTTTCTACAGCTACTTATGATTGGAGTTCTACCGCTAGTGCAGGATTAAATAATGGGCCAAATGATGAAATATACATCTATACGGCACCTTCGATTACTGCTACAACGCCTACTGCTTTTATCTATTATGCTAAGCTAGGAACCAGTACAAGTGCTATTCCAAGTTCTTTGGTAACTTCTACTTCGGGTACAGGTACTACTGCAATTAGTCCAACAGCTGCTGCTACCAGATATAATACGACAGCTAATGTTTTTAATTCATGTAAGCAAATACTCTTGAATGAGATAGGAAAAACAACTACAGCAAATTGGACTACGACAGGAGCAACTGCAATAGCAGCTACTGATTGGACCTTTACTGTGTTGCCAACTTGTCCTTCACCAACTATTGCAACTAATATCACAACCTTACCGGCTTTAACTACTGAGTATGGTTCTGCATCTTCAACTACTGCATTCACGGTTACAGGAATCTACTTGACGAACAATATCACACTTAACGCTCCTGCCGGATTCGAATTTTCAACCAATGGAACGACTGGTTTTGGAAGTGCGTTGACATTAACTCAAGTGTCTGGAGGTGTGAATGCTACAATATTTGTTCGTTTAACGGCATTAACTTCAGTGATTTCATCTCCATATTCGGGAAATATTACACTCAGTAGTGTAGGGGCAACAGATGTAGTAGTGGCAACAACCGCAAGTACTGTTACTGCAAAAGCTGTTACCATTTCAGGTATATTAGTCAATAATAAAGTTCAAAATATCGGAGACTTTAGCGCTTCACTAACGGGAACTGCTGTGTTAAACGGTGTTTTAAGTACAGACGCTGCGAATGTAGCTTTAGATAATTCAGCAGTTACTGCGGTTTTCACGCAAGATACTGCGGGTTCTAATATACCAGTTACCATCTCAGGGTATGCCTTAACCGGTACTGCTGCTGGGAACTATGCTTTAGTACAACCAAGCTTAACAGGAACAATTACTTCGGTAGCTTCTCCATTTATTACAAGTGCATTAACTTTTAGTGCAGTTTATGGTACTCAGGCCAACGATTATGCAATAACTGCAACTTCTGATGAATCTTATCCTGTAATAGGTTATAATGCTACAGGCTTACCTGCAGGTTTAACAGTAGACACAACTACAGGAGTTATTTCTGGGACACCCACTGCGACTCCAGGTATTTATAATGTAACCATTTCAGCTTCAAATGTGGGAGGTGCTACAAATGCTTTATTAGTATATACGATTACTAAAAAAGAAATCACAGTTACGGCTACTGCTTCAAATAAAGTGTACAATGCTACTACAGCTGCTACAATAACAGTTGGAACTATTTCGGGTGTTGTAGGTACAGATTTAGTTGATGTGACTGGTGCTGGTACTTTCGATACGAAAAACGTCGGTACTGTTAAAGCAGTTACAACTTCGCTAGTTTTAGGAGGCGCACAAGCTGGAAATTATAGTTTAACGCAACCTATCGGTTTAACAGCCGATATCACTCCTTTCACACTAACCTTATCAGGTGCTGCTGCGCAAAGCAAAGTGTTTGATGGTAACTCGAGTGCAGTAATTACAGCTACTTTAGTGGGTGTGTTTGCAGGAGATGTAGCAACGTTCAATGGAACGGGGACTTTTGCTTCTTCAGCAATTGGTCAAGCCATTGCAGTGACTTCGACGTCAACGTTAGTAGGTACAGATGCAGGGAATTATTCTTTTGCTCAGCCTATTGGTTTGTCAGCTAATATTACGGATACTATTATCTATTTAAATACATTCACCGGGGTTTCCGCTTGTCCAACAAATGGAAATGTACCTACTATGGTGACCAACGCTACAGGTACGCCTTTATCAAGAACTACTATTGCCTGTAACGCTACAGGAAACGTGTTTAATTCAACGACTTTAAATGCAACAGCTAATGTTAGCAACACTTCTTATATTGAGTTTGCCGCATCAGCTACTACCGGTAATAAACTAAGTGTAACGTCATTGTCTTTCTTTAGACAAGCAAGTGCTTCAGCACCAAATAAATTAGAAGTGCGCTACAGTACAGATGGTTTTGCTACTTCGACTTCATGGGGAGCTGCTCCAAATACTGCTACTGCGGGTAGTATAGCAACTTGGGATTTCTCAGATTTTACAACACCTACAGGTGGAACCGTAACATTCAGAATCTACCCTTATGGAACAACTCGTGCAGATAATACAGGTACTTCAGCAGCATCAGGTACATTTAGGTTAGATGATGTGACTATCTATGGAAAAGTACTTACCGGGCCAACGGCTGCAACGCTAACTTTAGTAGGTAACGATACTTTCTGTAGTGGTGCTTCTACTACGGTAAAAGTTGATATTACGGGGGGAACTGCTCCGTATTCGGTAGCTTACTCGAATGGATCAACTACTTCTTATGTAAGCGGTACTGATGCCACAGTTATTCCAACATCTTCTCCTTTTACTTTGGTTTCAGTAACAGATGCTAATGGCATTTCTTTAAATTCTAATTTATCGGGATCTATAAACTTTAATATTACGCCAAGTACATCAAATACTACTACAGCTTCAGCTTGTGATACTTATACTTGGTCTGTTAATGGTCAAACATATACTACTTCAGGAGTTTATAGCGTGGTAAGTGGATGTCATACAGAAGTATTAGACTTAACGATTACGCCAAGCACTTCAAATACTACTTCAGCTTCATCTTGTGATTCTTATACTTGGTCAGTGAATGGTCAAACCTACACTACAAGTGGAACCTACACTTCGGTTACTGGATGTCATACTGAAATATTAATATTTACTATTACACCAAGTTCAGTTCATACTACTACAGCTTCTGCTTGTGATAGTTATACATGGTCAAACAATGGACAAACGTATACTACTTCAGGTACTTATAGTGGTACAACGACCAACTGTGTAACAGAGCAATTAGTATTGACAATTACACCAAGTTCAAACCACACTACAAGCGTTAGCGCTTGTGGAAGTTATACATGGGCTAACAATGGTCAAACGTATACTACCTCTGGTGTTTATACTGGTACAACAACCAACTGTGTTACAGAGAAGTTGAACTTAACCATTACACCAGCTACTTCTAATACAACTACAGCTTCAGCTTGTGGTACTTACCACTGGGGAGTTAATGATGTAGATTATACTGCATCAGGTACTTATACAGAAGTTCGTAACTGTCATACAGAGGTATTAGTCTTGACTATTACTCCAAGCACTACTAATACTACTACGGCTAATGCTTGTGGAAGTTATACTTGGTCAAACAATGGTCAAACGTATACTACTTCAGGTATCTATACAGGAACTACAACCAACTGTGTAACAGAGATGTTAGACTTGACTGTAACTCCAAATACTACCAATACTACTACAGCTACAGCTTGTGGAAGTTATACATGGTCAGTAAATAGCCAAACGTATACCACAAGTGGAACGTATTCAGTAGTTACAGGATGTCATACAGAAGTGTTAGATTTAACCATCAACGCAGCTGCTATCACTACACAACCAGCAGCTAACTTTATCTGTTCATTAGTAGGTTCTACTTCGTCATTCTCAGTTGGGACTAACGTAGTATCCCCATCATACACTTGGCAGTATAGAGTAGTTA
>CANCGR010000533.1 GCA_947377625.1 Gammaproteobacteria bacterium
CCCACATAATTAGGCAGGTCGTTCCATGTACCGCTACTGTAAAGCTGGAGATAATCTTCACCTCCTGCATCATTCGGTTCACCTCCGTTAAAGAAGTTGAATGCGCCGGTACTGCAGTTATCTGTTGCAGTTGGTTGACTAAAGTATACGTAAGCTCCGCATGAGCCGTATGAATTTCCTGTGTTAACATCAGCCGGACCTGTTACGATCGGTGGTGTTACATCTTTAATGATTACAGTTTGTGTTTGTGTAGAAACATTACCATGGCCGTCATTATATGACCAGGTAATAGTATAGGTACCCTGCTCAGTAAACGTAACTGCATCCGAAGTAGTTCCTATGATCAGGCCTGTGCAATTGTCTTGTGCTGTTGGTGCTGATGCGGAAGCGGAACACTCACCCGTTACTACCGGTAATGTTGCAACGGTTGGTACCGGTGCAAGATTATCTACCACTGAAACGGTGAAGTTACAGCTGGCTGTATTGCCACAGGCATCAGTTGCTGTTGCCGTAACAACTGTATTACCAACATTAAAGAATGAACCTGATGCTTTTGAATAGGTTATCGTTACTGCACCTGATCCCGCTGTAGCCGTGGCTGCAGGATAGGTAACATTAGCACCACACTGATTAGCAGCTGCATTGGCTGTTACAGTGCCACCGCAAGTAATCGTTGGTAAAGGATTTACCGTAACGGTAGGGGTACCTGTCATTTGTAAACTACAACTTGCGTTACAGGTTACTTTACCGGTTGTCCAGGCAGTATTTGTATTAAAATTATTTAACACACCCGTATAAGTGGAACCCGCTTTTGAATCAGTAACTGATGTTCCTGAAGCTTCATCAAACTTGAAATATCCTAATAAACCGGCTTCGTTGCCACTTAAACAGTTATTCATATTATTTTGAACCTCTGTTTGTGTTCTGGCTGATTTCCAAATCCTCAGTTCATCTAAAATACCGGCATAGGGTTGTCCAAATACAGTTGATTTACCAATATTGAAATTTTCAGTAGCTCCATTACTTCTGTTCGCAACCGAGGCACTAACCGCATTTCCATTAATATAAAATGCACCAGTTGAGCCATTCCATACAAATGCAATATGCGACCAGCTACCTGCCGGTATTGATGCACCAGCACTGATATCTCTAAAGCTGGCATTACCTACACCTAAATGCCAAACTTCGAAATGAACCGTTCCATTAAGTATATAAAAATTATAATCCCCCGTTTTTCTTACCATAGATCTTACGCCAGATATACTGGAAGGATTTACCCAGGTTTCAATGGTAAAGGAACCCAGACCCAAACTGTTATAGGCTGCGTTTGCTCCAAATGGAACAAAATCATCTGACCCATCAAAATTTAAACCTGAAGCTGAGCCGCTTTGTGGAAGATCTGTTTGTGCAAGAACTTGATAAGTAGTGGTTGCATTGATCGTGCCTGTATTAAAGCTGATCGCACCACCGGTTCCTGCTACAGGCCCTGCCACAACCGCATTGTTGGCATTGTTGCGCAGGGTATAATTAACGCCGGTTTGAGATGAAGCAAGATTAACCGTTGTAGAACCGCTGCCGCATAAAGCAGACAAAGCGGTAGTCACTGACTGATCATTAATGGAAGTAACACTAACTGTTACCGATGTACGTGATGTAGCTGCACATCCGGCACCACTTACCACTTCAACATAATAGGTTGTATTGGCAGTAAGGGCAGCTGTTGTATAAGCCGCTCCGGTAAATAATAAATTACCGCCTGTTGCTGCATCATACCAGTTAAATACCGGACCGGCATCAGAAGAAGCCGCCGTTAACGTAGTGGTTGTGCCGGCACAGATAGATTTCGTACCGGTAATGCTGCTAACGGTTGGTGCTGCATTAATCGTTACCGTTACTGCATAACGGCTTGCCGATACACATCCGCTGGCAGAAGCTTCTACATAATATGTTGCTGCAGAAGTTAAAGCCGGTGTTGTATAGGTATCACCTGAGAACAGGAGATTACCTCCTGTTGCGGCATCATACCATTTGAATGTTGTATTCGAAACATTAGATGAAGCTGTTAAGCTGGCAGAAGCACCTGAACATACCGCCGTTGAACCCGTTACAGCAGTAACCGACGGTGTTGGATTAACCGTGATTGAAAACTGTCTGGATGTTCCACAGCTAATGGATGCGCCCGCTGCATTAGAGATCACTAAGATATTAGCTGTTACCGGCGATGTTCCTGCATTTACAGCCGTGAACGAAGGAATGGTTCCGCCGTTTCCATTAGCTAAACCAATACTGGCACCCCCAAACCATGTATAAGTAGTTCCCGCAACCTGCCCAACAAATGTTACGGATGAACTTGCCGCTCCGTTACAAAGGGTTTGATTGGCTATTGCATTAAACGTTGGTATCGGATTAACCCTGATGGTAAACGTTACCGGTGTTCCGGTACAACCATCGTAAGATGGTGTAACGGTTATAGTAGCTGTTACCGGTGTGTTGCTTGTATTTTGTGCGAGGAAAGATGCAATATCACCTGTTCCGCTGGCTGCAAGGCCGATGGATGGCGTATTGTTTGTCCAGTTATACACTGTTCCCGCAATAGAACCACTAAAGCTGATCGCTGTGGTGGCTGTTCCGTTATGACAAACTTCCTGGTTAGCAACCGTATTAACAGTTGGTGCAGGTTTTACTGAAATAACCATTGCATCGGATGTGGTTGAACAGCCATTGCTGTTGGTAACAACCACAGTATAAGAACCAGGGCCGGCTGTTAGATCGGCAGCGTTTGCTCCTCCAATATCCTGTCCATCTTTTTTCCACTGGTAAGTATATCCGGTTCCGGCTGTTGCATGTAATACCAGTGTAGCACCTGCACAAACAGCCGTTGCTCCGTCTGTTGTAACTGCTGCCGCAGGCAATGAATTCACGGTTACAACTACCGGTGCTGATGTTGCAGAACATCCGTTCACTGTAACGGTTACTGTATAGCTTCCACTTGTATTAACATTGATAGATTGTGTGGTCTCATGCGTGCTCCAAACATTTCCTGTAGCAGATGCCGATGTGAGTGTTACTGAACCACCCTCACAGAATGTTACGTGTCCGCCAGCCGTTGCTGTTGCCACAACCTGAGCAGGTTGTGTAAGCGTTACTGTTTGCGGTGTGCTGGTTACATCATTCGCATCTTTTACAGTTATATTATATTGACCCGCTGCAAGATTGCTGAATGTATTGGTTGTAACATAGGTCTCGCCATCGATAGAATATTTATATGGTGCAGTACCGCCTGTTGCGGTAATTGTAATGCTACCATCGGTTGCACCATAGCAGGCAGGGTTCACTGTCTGGCTGGTTGCAGTAACACTTAAATGGTCTGTAAGGGTAAAGCTTACATCTTTAGAACATCCGCCATCACCGATAACCGTATAATTGTATGTGCCTGCGCATAAACCACTGGTTGGTGCGGCGCCGGTTACTTTCAGGTTTTTAGCAGTAAAGCCTCCGTAATAGTAATTGCATTGCTGGTAAGAAATACCGGCTTTAAAGCTTGTTGCGGAACCATTATAGGTACCGGTATACTTTAATGCCCATGCCGAACTTGCATCAGGCCTGGTGTAGTAGTTAACTGTACTTCCCAGTTTCTCAATTTTGTAATCAGACCAGGTGTTCTGGGAATAATTTGAGATATAATTCCAGTTACCATTTACAACTGCATAGAGGTTATTGCCCCATAATAAGAAATATACGTCATAGCTGTTATAATCTGTAACGGTATTAACACCATTTGCAAATCCAAATGCGGCATAAGATCCATTGTAATTGTTTTGCATTTGATTAAAGCTGAGCTCATAAATAAGCTTACCGCCATCTGTATATGCCTGCCTGGTAACCAAACTATTATCCCATTGCGTACAGCCGTTGTTCATGTTTGCTCCGGTTAATAAACCTCCGTTTTCTGTAAACGCTCCATTCCGGATATCAAATACAGTGGTATTAATACTGCTGCCGGAGAAAGGATAGTCTAACACCTTACTTACCGGTGTTAAAGTACCACCCTGCGGACTGCTGAATGAAACCGCTCCATCGCATACACCTACACCTGATGGGTTTGTAGTGGTTGCCTGTACAGTAAATAGATTCGGATCTGCCACAACCGTTGCTGTTGCTATGGCAGCACAACCTGTTGCATCATATACTATATATGTATACGTGCCCGGACATAAACCCGTGGTTTTTGGATTAGCCGTAATGATCCAGTTCTTGGATTTGAAACCACCCCAATACTGTTTAGAATATCCATAGTTGCTGTAAGCCAACGCCGTTGCAACAAACTTACCCGTGAAAGGCGAAACGGAGGTTGTATACAATAATGTGTATGCTCCGCTGCCGGTTGGGCGCATATAGTATTTAACCGTGTTTCCGGTTTTTTCAATTTTAAAATCATAGTAAGTGTCGTAGCTGACGTTTCCGATATTTTGCTGCTGCCCGCCTGAATACCAAGCAGACACAGTACCATAATTTACATAAATACCCAGCTGTAGTTGACTGA
>CANCGR010000534.1 GCA_947377625.1 Gammaproteobacteria bacterium
GCTACAGCTGTATTGCTGCTGCTCCATACACCACCTGAAGTACTTGAAGATAAAGTGCTGCTGGTTCCCACCGCGAAACTTGTTGTACCGGTGATATCACCAACTACAGGGGTAGCAGGTTGCGCATTTACAAGTGCTGAACCGGTAGCAATACATGAAGAAGCATTCTTCACATATACGGTATAGGTTCTGTTAGCGGCTAATCCTACGAAAGTATTTGAAGACTGATAATTTGTGCCATCTACACTGTAAGTAATTCCTGTACCAACCGGTGTAACAAAACTAATTGTTGCGGTGGCTACTGAACAGGTTGGCTGTGTTACAGTTACAACCGGTGCAGCAGGGGTAGCAGGTTGTGCATTCACTGTTACAGCAGCACTTGCAGCAGAAACGCAAGATGCATTCTTAGCATACACTGTATAAGTACCGGCAACTAATCCACTGAAGCTTGTACTTGCCTGGTAGGCTATGCCATCAAGACTGTATGATAATCCTGAAGGTGAGCTAACCACGATCGTTCCGGTGGCTACTGAACAGGTAGGTTGCAGTGTTACGCTTACAACAGGAGTGGCAGGCGTTGCGGGTTGTGCATTGATCACTACCGCAGTTGTTGAAACACATGAACCGTTGGTTACATATACTGTATAAGAACCTGCAGCTAATGCGCTGAAAGTATTGCTTGTTTGATAAGTTGTTCCATTAAGGCTGTATGAAAGGCCGCTTGGCGTAGATACAACGATCGTTCCTGTTGCTACTGAACAGGTTGGCTGTGTTACACTTACTACAGGTGCAGCAGGTGTTACCGGCTGTGCATTAATCACTACCGCAGTTGTTGAAACGCATGATCCATTGGTTACATACACTGTATAAGAACCTGTAGCTAATCCGCTGAAGGTGTTACCTGATTGATAAGTTGTTCCGTTAAGACTGTATGAAAGTCCGCTTGCTGTAGATACAACGATTGTTCCTGTTGCTACTGAACAGGTTGGCTGTGTTACACTTACTACAGGTGCAGCAGGTGTAGCAGGTTGTGCATTGATCACCACAGGACTTGCACTTGTTGAAACGCATGATCCGTTGGTTACATACACTGTATAAGTACCAGCAGTTACACCGGTGAAAGTATTGCTTGATTGATAAGTTGTTCCGTTAAGACTGTAAGAAAGGCCGGCTGGTGCAGATACAACAATTGTTCCGGTAGCTACTGAACAGCTTGGTTGAGTTACACTTACTGTTGGTTTAGCAGGTGTTGCAGGTTGTGCATTTACGGTTACATCCGTGCTGCCTGTAGAAACACATGAACCGCTCTTTGCATATACTGTATAAGTACCTGTAGCTACTCCGCTGAAAGTTGCACTTGCCTGATAAGTTACTCCGTCAAGACTGTAAGTGAATCCTGAAGGTGAGCTAACTACAATTGTTCCGGTAGCTACTGAACAAGTTGGCTGTGTTACACTTACTACAGGTGTAGCAGGCGTAGCAGGTTGTGCATTGATCACAACTGATGCCGCACTTGTTGAAACACATGAACCGTTGGTTACATACACTGTATAAGAACCTGCCGCTAATCCGCTGAAGGTATTGCTTGATTGATAAGTAATTCCGTCAATACTGTAAGAAAGTCCTGAAGGTGCAGATACAGCAATCGTTCCGGTAGCTACTGAACAGGTAGGTTGTGTTACACTTACGGTTGGTGATGCCGGTGTTGCCGGTTGTGCATCTACAGTTACAGCTGTGCTGCCTGCAGAAACGCATGAACCGTTCTTAGCATACACGGTATAGGTACCGGCAGCTACTCCACTGAAGGTAGCACTTGCCTGGTAAGTTACTCCATCAATACTGTATGAGAATCCTGAAGGCGCACTAACTACGATTGTTCCGGTGGCTACTGAGCAGCTCGGTTGTTGTATTACACTTACGGTTGGTGCTGCCGGTGTTACCGGTTGTGCATTGATCACTACAGGGGTTGCACTGTTAGATACGCATGAACCGTTAGTTACATAAACTGTATAAGAACCTGCAGCTAATCCGCTGAAGGTATTGCTTGATTGATAAGTAATTCCATCAAGACTGTAAGTAAGTCCTGAAGGTGCAGTTACAACAATTGTTCCGGTAGCTACTGAACAGCTTGGTTGAGTTACACTTACTGTTGGTGCAGCTGTAGTAGAAGGTTGTGCATTTACAGTTACAGCCGTGCTGCCTGCAGAAACACATGAACCGTTCTTAGCATACACGGTATAAGTACCCGCAGCTACTCCGTTGAAAGTTGTACTTGTTTGATAAGTTACTCCATCAAGGCTGTATGTGAATCCTGAAGGAGAATTTACTACGATCGTTCCTGTAGCTACTGAACAGCTTGGTTGTTGTGTTACACTTACGCTTGGTGTTGCTGGTGTTACCGGTTGTGCATTAATTACAATCGGTGCGGCACTTGTTGTAACGCAGATTCCGTTCTGAACAGACACCGTATATGATCCGGCAGCCAGTCCACTAAAGGTAGTACTTGCCTGATAGTTAATTCCGTCAATACTGTAAGAGAAACCTGATGGAGAATTCACCACGATGGTTCCGGTTGCTACAGAGCAGGTTGGTTGCGTAGCACTAACAGAAGGAACCGCCGGTGCAGCAATAGGAGCTGCAACTGCTGATCCTGCAGCACTTGTACAACCATTTACTTTCTGAGTTACACTATATGTTCCACCCGTTGTAACGGTAATAGAAGAAGTTGTTGCACTGTTGCTCCATAATAAAGTACCGGCAGCACTTGTTGTTAATACTGTGTTTCCACAATTATTAACAGCCGTTACATCAGGAGTAGCAGGAATTGCATTTACAGTAACCGTAGCTGTTACAACAGATCCACAAGCATCTGTATAAGAGATGATAGCAGTACCTGCAGCTTGAGCAGTTACTACACCAGAGGCATTCACTATTGCTACAGCACTATTATCACTGCTCCATGTACCGCCTAAAGTAGCAGAAGACAAAGTACTGGTTGCGCCAGCACAAAGCGTTGTGGTACCTGTGATCGGTGCCACTGGCGGAGCCGTTACAGTTACTGTAAAGCTTCCGGTGCTGCTGTTATTACTTGCATCCGTAGCGGTTACATTTACCGTGGTCACACCAATCGGGAATGCAGTATTAGGGTTCTTACTATATGTGATCGTTACCGCACCGCCTGTATTATCAGCAGCAGTGGCAGTAAAATTAACAACGGCAGTACAGATACCTGTGGTTGCCTGTGCTGACATATTTGAAGGAACAGTAAGTACAGGAGCCACATTATCTATTACTAAAACAGACTGGGTTTGTGTTGATGTATTTCCATTAAGATCATCATAGGTCCATGTGATCGTATAAGTTCCGGGAGTGCCGAATGTTAAAGAACGATTAGCTGTACCATTCACCACACCACGACAGTTGTCTGTAGCTGTAGGAATAGTTGTTAAAACATCTCCTGCATTGATACTTGCGGTAGGCAATGTGGTTACATTGGCAACCGGTGCAATATTATCCACTAACACGGTAACAGTGATCGGAGCTGATACAATTACATCAGCGCCTGTAGTAGTGGTTACAGTATAATTACCTGCCTGAGTAGCTACATATTGATTATTAACAGCACCATTGATTGCCACGTCATTTTTATACCACTGATAAGTAGCTCCGGAAACGGTAGAAGCTGAAGTAGAAAGGCCTACTGAGCTGGAAGGACAAATATTGGTTGGCCCATCAGCTATGATCGGACTTACATTTCCAACCGTAAAGCGTGTACTCGCATTTACCACACAATTCACATAGGTAGCAGATACGGTATAGGTACCGGAGTTAACCGGTTGAACATTATTCAGAACAGGATTCTGTGTGGATGTAGCGAAAGAATTAGGGCCTGTCCATGCATACACATTATTACCGCCTGTAGCAAATAATTTAGCAACACTTCCTGTTTGGAAAGCTGATCCGTTGGCTGATGCAGCTAATAATGGTGGAGCAAAATAAGCACAAAGGCCGCTTACTTTACCGTCTACCCAGTTTGAGGTAGTACCGGTTAATACGAAATTATTTAAGGTTCCGTTATTACCATGTCCACTTGAATCGGCCAATACATTCGTTGCTGAATTATTAACACCGATCAACCCCTGGTTAAAGCGATAATAAGCTGCCAGCCCATTTTGTTGAGCTATTGCATTGTTATCACCGTTCAATTCACAGGTCTGCATATTATTAATGATCTCACACTGCGATAAAGCCCTGCTCCAGATCCTCAGTTCATCAAGTGATCCTTTGAAGAATTCACCTCTACCGTCCTGGTTGCCGATGGTAATATTATTTGTATTGGATGTCACTTTTCCATAAACCTCCAGACTACCTGCCAAAGCACCGTTGAGGTATATCCTCATAAAGTATCCATCGTAAGTAGCTGCAAGATGATTCCATTGGCCAAGAGCTGAAGTTGGGAACGTACCCGTTAATGTTTTCCATGAATTATCAATAGACAGTTCGAAAGTAAAAGTTGTCCATCTATCATTGGTCTTAGGGAATTTAACACCCATATCAGAAGATCGGGATCCGTTTGATACAACGTTCTGTATAATTGTGTTACTCGAAGTTGGATAGATCCACGACTCTATAGTAAATGCATCGGTATTAATAATACCTGCTTTATAGGGAACCGAAATTGAATTTGTTGTTCCGTCAAAATTTAAGCCGCTGGCCATCAAAGCAACGGTAACATTTACACTGGCAGTACCGGAACAGCCATTAGTAGTAGCCGTAACTGTATAGATTCCACTGGCGCTTAAAGGTGCGCCGGTAATTACCGGGTTAGCGCTTGTTGAAGTAAAACCATTAGGTCCAGCCCACGAATAGGTTGTACCCCCACTTGCATGTAATCTAATAGTGCCCCCAATGGCCAATACTGTCTGATCCGCGGTAGCAGTTACATTCAACGCAGAAAATACAGAACAGGTTCCTGTAGCTTTACCAGCCGACCAGTTAGACACCAAACCCAGTAACCCAAAATTATTAAGCGTACCATTGGCACCCGTAGGACTTGAATCAATTAATTGTGTAACACCAAGGTTCAATACATTTAATAAACCCTGATTAAATTTATAATAAGCAACCAACCCGGTTTGTGTAGAAGGGTTGGCTAATTCACAGAACATATTATTAGCAATCTCACACTGGCTAAGGGCACGGTTCCAGATCCTCGCCTCATCCATATCGCCTTCAAAATATTCAGGATATCCCGGGTGAGTACCAAGGGTGAGTGCATTGTTGTTGGTAGCGATCGTACCTGCAAAAGCATATCCACCGGCAAGAACACCATCAATATATATCTGCATTTTTACTCCATCGTATGTTGCTGCCAAATGGTGCCACTGCCCTACTTTGTCGAGACCATAGGGTACTTCCAGTATTTTCCAACCATAACCATTGATATATAGAAGAAACTCAACTGTTTCCCAACCTGAAGAAGTTCTTGGAAAAATATAACCATTATTAAATTGAAGGGTGGCTTTACTTATTACACTCTCGGTATTATTGGCATTTTGATCAGTAGGATTGACCCAGGCTTCAATAGTTATTGCTTTGCTGACATTCAATTCTGATTTTAAAGGAATAGAAACATTGTCATTAACACCGTCAAAATTCAACGCTCCTGCAGTTAATTGTGCAGAAACTGATCCTGCAACCAGAACGGCGAGTACCGACAATAGCATGGCCTTTTTGAAAGAAATCAGCAGATTCATCGCCTTAGAGTAGAAATTCAGATTCATAATTTTTCTAAAAAATGGGTCAATATTCTTAATTCAATTTGATCTTCGGCCTTTATAGCCATTGATCAGGAACTGGATTGTAATGTTCGTAAACGCAAGCTGGCAAAGGGCCAGCGGCTTTTCGGGATAGGATCTTAAAGTGGATTTTGAGCTCTTTATGATAAAAACTTTCAGAGCTCTTTTACATAAGCTTTCGTTAAAACACCGAATTCTTTGTAAAGGTTATACTACAAATGTAGTTAAATACTACATACGACAAAAAAGATTTTGTGGTTTTTGGGGGGAAGATTTCCACAATTTTTAATAAGTGTTTGACCATTGAAGATCCAGGCAGGGCCAGAGAGGGGTACAAATTATACAAAATTCGAATGCGATAATTCGTAACTAATTGATAATTAAGTATGTAAAATAAAAAGCCCGCAAAATTGCGGGCTTTTTATTTGGACTTTTATACCAGAGGTCCCGAGCGGATTCGAACCGCTGTAGAAGCTTTTGCAGAGCTTTGCCTAGCCACTCGGCCACAGGACCTTTTTGTACAACAAGCCTGTCAGTATAACACTACATTGGTTAA
>CANCGR010000535.1 GCA_947377625.1 Gammaproteobacteria bacterium
CCTGCAGGGCGCACCTGGCTATTCTTACTATTATTATTATGGTTATACACCGGGTGAAGGTGGTACACAAACCGACCCCGGAGCAAATTATGGAAGCGGTAACCCAAGTGGATTTGGTGTGGGTGGAGATGGATATGATGGAACACAAAGCGGCGGCGGCGGCGGCGGCTGGTATGGCGGCGGCGGAGCCGGATATTGGTCATCAGGCGGTGGCGGTAGCAGTTATACAGACGCATCTGTTACAGATGTACTGCATACACAAGGTTACCAGTATGGTGATGGATATCTTTCAGTTTCATGGAACTCACCATTGAGTGTTGCACAAACTGCCGGTTTGGCTTCAGGTTCATTATTCCCTGTAGGTACAACTACCAATACATTTGTAGCAACAGATGCAGCAGGTAATCAAACTACAGCCAGCTTTACTGTAACGGTTACAGACGACCAGTTACCGGTAATTACAGCTGTTCCGGATATCAGCGTTACAAATGATCCTAATAAATGTGGTGCATCGGTTAGCATAACAACACCTCATGCTTCTGATAACTGTAGCATAGCTTCTGTAATTGGCGTAAGAAGTGATGCACTGGCCATTAATGCTGACTATCCTATAGGCACAACTAGAATTGTGTGGACGGCTACTGATGCCAGCGGCAATACATCAACCTTTACACAAACAGTAACAGTTACGGATAATCAACCACCTGTTATTACCTGTCCTGGTGATATGAGCTTACTTGCCACAAGTGCCGCAGGCGCAGTGGTAACTTATGCAACACCTGTTGGAACAGATAATTGTTCAGGTGCAACAACCGTAATGACGGCAGGTTTGGCCAGCGGATCAACTTTCCATATCGGAATAACAACAGTTACTTATATGGTTACGGATGCAGCAGGATTAACAGCCAGCTGTTCATTTACTGTGAATGTTACAGGATTACCTCCGGTAATTGTTGTCCCTTCAAATATTACAGTTAACAATGATAATGGCCAATGTGGTGCGATCGTAAATTTTGCAGCAACAGAAACTACAGCGATCCCTGCTTCAGTTATTACCTACTCGGTTCAGCCAGGAAGCTTCTTCCCGATTGGTACAACCAATGTGGTAGCAACTGCAACCAATACAGTGGGTACTTCGGTAGCTACGTTTACTGTAACCGTAATAGACAATCAGGCACCGGTTATTGTTTGTGCAGCACCGGTTACTGTAAATAATATTGTAAACACCTGCGCCGCCAATGTAGTAATACCTGCACCGGTGATCACAGACAATTGCAATATTGTTACGCATACTGATGATCTGGACACATACACATTATCAAATGTGAGCGGACAATCACCGCAATGGGCCCCTTGGCCTGGTGGAAACTCTGCTGTAGTAAGTGCTGAGCAGTATTTCAGTGCACCGTATAGCTTAAAAGTAACCGGCAATCCTGGCGGAGGCCCTGTTGACCAGTTATTTAAAATAGGTAACCAAACATCCGGCGATTGGATATTGAGTTTCAAAATATTTATCCCAAGCGGTAAAACAGCCTATTATAACCTGCAAAAATCAGAGGCGTTAAATGAGTGGGCACATGAAGTAGGTTTCTATTCAAATGGAACGGGTAGATTATTAGCAGCAAATACTTTAACATCATTTACCTATCCGCAAGGCCAGTGGTTTGAAGTAAAACAACTGATTAATCAAAATACCAATCAGACAAGTTTGTATATCAATAATGTATTGATCAAAACCTGGCAGTATACTAAAAATGCAAATGGCTCAGTAGGTCAGAATAAGTTGGGTGCATTTGATTTCTATCCATACACCAATTCATTAGGTGCGGATCCTAATCCATCAGCCACACCATTATTCTATGTGGATGATATTTCGTTAACAGGTAATGTAGGCCAGATCGGCACTTATATTTCAAGAAGATATAGTAAGAGCTATCCGGTTGGACAAACACTGGTTAATATTAAAGTGACTGATAAATCGGGTAATGCTGCTAACTGTATACAGGAGATCAATGTGATCGATAATCAATTCCCTGTACTGGTAGGCGTACCTGCAAATACAGTTGTTGAGTGCGATGCAGTACCTGCACCTGCGCATGTAAGTGCAACGGATAATTGCAGTACATCGGTTCCTGTATATACTGAAGTAAGAACGGATGGCAACTGTCCAAGCAATTACACTTTAACCAGAACATGGTCAACAACAGATGCGTCTCATAATACAACAACAGCTACTCAGGTGATCACGGTACGTGATACCAAGGCGCCGGTATTGAGTGCGGCACCGGCTAATGTAACAGTAGAGTGTGATGCAATACCTGCTGCAGCTGTATTAACGGCCACAGATAATTGTGATGCTGCGCCGGTAGTTACCTATGCAGAAGTAAGAACCAATGGCAGCTGTCCAAGCAGTTATATATTAACCAGAACCTGGACAGCCACAGACGCTTGCGGAAATGCTTCAAGCAAAACACAGGTGATCACTGTACAGGATACACAGGCACCGATCTTAAGTGCCGCTCCTGCTAATACAACAGTTGAGTGTAGCGCAGTACCTGCAGCAGCAATATTAACAGCTACAGATAATTGCGATGTAGCACCGGTTGTTACTTATGCAGAAGTAAGAACAAACGGAAGCAGTGTAAATAATTACACATTGACCAGAACCTGGACAGCCACAGACGCTTGCGGAAATGCTTCAAGTAAAACGCAGGTGATCACCGTACAGGATACACAGGCACCGGTCTTAACGGTACCGTCGAATATCAGTGTAAACACAGATAACAATGTTTGTGGTGCAACCGTAAACTTTGCGGCCACTGCTACAGATGTATGTGGTCCTGTGAGCAGCATTACTTACAGCCAGAATCCGGGAACAGTGTTTGCACTGGGAACCACAACAGTAACTGTAACAGCGAAAGACCCAAGTGGTAATACAACGGTAAGCAGCTTTACCGTAACTGTTACAGATCATCAGGCACCAACTGTCATCACCAAACCGATCACGGTCTACTTAGATGGCACGGGCCATATAAGCATAGCAGCGGCGGACGTGAATAATGGAAGTAATGATGCCTGTGGTATTGCGAGCATGAGTGTATCACCAAATACGTTCAGCTGTGCTAATCTGGGTGCTAATACAGTTACGTTAACAGTAACGGATGTGAACGGTAATAC
>CANCGR010000536.1 GCA_947377625.1 Gammaproteobacteria bacterium
TACCGTAATGTCTTGAGTGATCGTATTGGTATTACCATGCGAGTCTGTAGCAGTCCAGGTTACTGTTGTTGTACCAATAGGGAAAGAAGCAGGCGCATCATTGGTTACACTGGCTACACCACAATTGTCTGAAGTTGGAGGAGCAGTAAGAGCTACTGTTGCTCCACAGGTACCTGCATCACTATTCACTGTTTTCGGTCCAAAATCACTGCTATAATGAATGGTCATGGTACCACCATAGAAGAAACCTTGCCAGCCCGGATATCCTTCAAAACCAAATTCAAATGTATTATTTGCACCATTTGCATATCCATATCCCGGTATACTACCTGTATAATTTAAATTGAGTGAAAAAACAGTGTGACCGTTTATCTGGTTACCACCAATAAATATTCCGTCAAGATAGAACCTTGCGTAACCGCCCGAGTAGCCCCATCCCTGGTCTGCTGCAGTGTATGAAAGATCAATACCTGTAATCACAGATCCTTCAGGGATCGAGTTTGCAAAATTATACCCAACAGCAACAGAAGAACTATTCGGTGTCTGTAAATAAGGAATAGTAACCGTTACTGTTCCCGGAGTGGCTAATGTAAAGACCGGTTTCTCGTTATCTGTAACTGTTACATTGAACGTTTTTATGGATGTACCCGCTGAATTTGTAGCAGTGGCTGTTACCGTTGTTGTACCAACCGGGAACGAACTACCTGATGCATGTGAATACGTTATTGTAGAAGCAGGAACTCCTGTTGTTTCTGTTGCAGTAAAGTTCACAATGGCGCCGCATACACCCGGATCATTATTCACAGTAATATCAGCAGGTACATTAATTACAGGTGCTACTCCAGATGAACTAACTGAAGTTGGAACAGATGTAGTTGTACATCCATTATCCGTAACCGTAACAGTATAAGCTCCCGGATCAGTTGCACCGACAACTATAGATTGTGTTGTTTCTCCATTACTCCATAAATAGGATGTTCCGGCACTTGCTGTAAGTGTAACAGTTTGGCCTGGTAATAAGCTAAGAGATCCTGATGCAGTGATCGTTGCAACAGGTAATGTTGTAATAATAATAGGTGCTGAAGTATTGGTACATCCGCCGGCTGATACTGTAACCGTATAAGAACCTCCCACATTCGTAGACAGCGGGTTAGTAGTTGCTCCACCCGGTGACCACAAATAAGTTGGTGTATAATTATAGAATGGTGCCGTTGAAGCCGTCCATGTTGGCGATCCAAAGAGTGTTGCCGGATTACCAAAACCTGCGTCTGCCGTAGTGGTACCCGTTCCTTCTTCAAAACGGTAGTTGGCTACCATATTGTTAGAGAAATTAACGATCGTACCTTTTGCTGCACTGATATCAGCCGATGTCAAAGCAATATTCCAGATCCTTACCTCATCTATTTCACCTAAGAAATTAAAAAGCGAACCGGTTTTTCCAAGTCTTCCAATTTCTAATTTCTCAGTATTCGCAGTCATTGGCCCTACAAATGCCGACTGCGCTTCCTCAACGCCGTTAATATACACTTTAAGCATCGTGCTATCCCATGTACCAACGGCATAGTACCACTTGCCCGACTGGATTGGGGTTGTAGCTAATACTGCATGATGTTGTCCGCCCATTGATAAATGAAACTGAACAAATCCTCCAACAAGAACCAAACCATATTGACCTGGTGTAAAATCATTTGTTCCTTTAGAAACAATGTATTGCGTTACGCCGGCATTATCCGTTTTAAACCATGCTTCCACAGAAAGACGAGTGGTTAATCCCATGTACGACTGATGTGGTGCTTCTACGTAATTGCTGCCATTGAATGTAAGATCGTTCTTGGATTGATTGGAAATATCAGAAACTAAAAGGTTCACATTTCCATCCGGACAAATCGTTGTAGGACCATCCGCTGTTACAATAGGCACCCTTGGTTGTGTTACATAAACTGAGGTAATAGGTGAAGATTTTGAACATCCATTTGCATCTTTCACAACAACTTGATAATCCCCTCCCGATGATGTAGTTAACGATTGCGTAAGTGATAAAGAATCTTTAAAATTACCATTATCAGCCTTTCTCCAAAGGTAACTTATAGGATTACCGTTCGAACTTACAGTTAAACCTACAGACCCTCCTTCGCAAAAAGTGGTTGGACCATTTGCATTTACTGTAATAACTGCAGGCGTAAATTCATTGATCGTAACTGTTTTTGTTGCCGTTAATCCGCAGTTGTCTGTTGCCGTTACCGAATAAGTGCCGGGATGTAAATTTCCGATCGAACTGGCTGTACTGGAAAAAGTTCCGCCATCCGTCCAGACAAGTGTTATGGGAGCATTACCTGAAAAGCTTGCACTTGCACTTCCTGTATTAGGTCCGTTACAACTTGAATTTCCTGTAACTGTTAGTGCAACTGTATTAACAGCCGTTGTAACATTTAAGCTTCTAGAACTGAAACAACCATTACTATAATTAACACTTACTTGATAAGTTCCGATCTGTGTGGCAGAAATCGATTGTGTGCTGGCAATATTACTCGTAAATACACCTCCTATGGTTTTAGACCAATTGTAACTGGTAGGTGTGCTACCACTTGTACTGGCTGTTAATGTAGTACCACTGCTTCCACCACAAATGGCAGAGGGCCCTGTAATAGCGACGGTAACAGCAGCCTGAACAGTGATCGTAACTGATTTAGCATTCGTAACACCACAAGCATCTGTAGCGGTTGCTGTATAAGTACCCGCTGTAAGATTATTGATGGAAGTTGCTGTACTTGAGAAAGTTCCTCCATCCGTCCAGGCTACAGTAATTGGAAGTGCCCCGGTAAAACTTGCATTCGCATTACCAAAATTAGTTCCGCCGCAACTTGGGTTACCGGTTACGGTAAGAACTAGCGGTGTACCTGCTCCTGTTACATTCACACTCTTAGAAGAAAAACAGCCATTGATATCTTTTATGGTAACGGAATAATTTCCGGCCGCTGTGGCTGAAATAGACTGGGTACTGGCAATATTACCGGTAAATACACCTCCCACTGTTTTATTCCAGGTAAAGGTAGAAGGAGTACCGTTTGAATTGGCTGTTAAGGTAGTTGCTCCACCCACTGTACATATTGCCGTTGCGCCTGCAATAGTTCCGGTTGGAGAAGAAAGTTGAAGTATCGTTACAGAATTCGAATTGGTTACACCACATGCATCAGTAGCAGTTGCTGTATAGGTGCCCGCTGTAAGATTACTGATGAAAGTTGCTGTACTTGAGAATGTTCCGCCATTCGTCCAGGCAACTGTGATGGGTAGTGCACCGGTAAAAGATGCACTTGCACTTCCAAAATTAGTTCCGCCGCAACTTGGGTTACCTGTTACGGTAAGAACCAGCGGTGTACCGGCAGCAGTAACCGTAACATTAACAAAAGAAGAACAGCCATTTATATCTTTAATAGCAACTTGATAAGTACCTGCAACAGTGGTGGAAAAAGATTGTGTACTAGCTACACTTGTAAAATTTGTTCCGACAACTTTATACCAGGTAAATGAAGAAGGAGTACCGTTTGAGTTGGCATTTAATGTAGCAGAACCGCCAACTGTGCAAATAGCAGTTGCACCGGAGACAGATCCGGTAACTGCCGCAAGTTGTGCGATCGTTACTGTATGTGAAACCTGTGTTCCACATGCATCTGTTACAGTACATGTATAAGTGCCTGCTGAAAGATTATTGATAAATGAAGACGTACTTGAGAAAGTGCCCCCATTTGTCCAGGAATAAGTAAAAGGAGACTTTCCTCCGGTTATTTGAACAAATGCTGAACCAAAATTAGTACCACCACAACTTGGCGTTGCATTTATGGTGAAAGCAAGTGAGGTAGCCAAAGAAACGCTTCTGCCATTTGCATAGGTATTACATCCATATGCATCAGTTAAGATTGCATTATAAAATCCGGCCTGTGTTGCAGTAAAAGATTGTGTAGTGGCAATAACCGTATTATCATAAGTAGTGAAACCAAATGGTTGGTAATTCCAGGCATATGAAAC
>CANCGR010000537.1 GCA_947377625.1 Gammaproteobacteria bacterium
CGTTCGGAGAATCTTTTTGAGTTGGGATAGTGTTAGCGTTACTCTCATGGCCTTACTTTATTTTCAAATTGCAACCCGTCTTGTTTTAGGTTGTTGCCTAATATATCCCAATCTTCGTTGATGGTGCCTTCTTTACTCATGTAGAACACACCCGCTTTATACTTATCGTATGCACCAACCTCAACACGGTCATAACTAAAAAAGTTTTGTATTTCGGTTATGATGGCCTCATGGAGCTTTTTATTGGTTACGTTCAGAACGATGTGGTTATGGTAACCTTTACGATTAGTAAACGGCTCACTAGTAAAAAACAAACGCATTGCTGTAGCGTCACCATATTTTTGCTCTAGGTGCTCATATAGTGCGTGCATCTGTCTAAAGCAACTTTTCTTGTTACGCTCTAACTGATACGCTACTGTTATAAAGAAACTCCAATCTAGCAGCCATAGCCTAAACTGTAAACTGTCCTTATCCACTAGGTTGTCTATTAGGTTTCTCATGGATTGGTTCTCTTGGCGTAATACTTTGTTTTCATCAAACATTAGCTCACTATCGAAATAGCGTGCATGGTCAACGGGGAATAATCGCTTACCACCCTTTAGCATGGTTTCACTCCATAGCTCTTCATTCTTTTTGTAGAAGCGATATATTTTACTCTTACTCGCTTTTGTAGTTACTTTAAACTCTTTTATGTTTTCATACTTCATTTTTAAATAGGTTAGTACTTTGTTATTGGTTAGATACAGGATACCCATACAAGGGACTTACTCAAGCATCGTTTACAATAAATACATCACAAAATCTAAAAGTGAAGCGTTTATGGGACTTTTTTTAAAAAATATTTTTTTTCGCTACAAAATATACTGGTTCAAAGTGACACAGTCCCCACAAAGTTCAGAACCTTGGTGGCTATTTCTTTTTAGCATAAAGGTATCGTTGAGGTAATTCGCTAAAATGTGTACATCAGGGCGATAACGGTTGTTGCAACAATCTTTGTTTTTGATACCAAAAAACCCCAATCAGGTAGGACGGACGGTGCCGCTGTTCCTGTTGGGGCTATTTGAGACTTACTAGCGTTTACTTGCTAATTAGTTGATAAAATAATTGCAAAATAGAGGTATTAGAAGGCCCTTTTATAGCAACATTACTATATTTATTTAGTGAATATTCTATCAATTACATCACCAGTTAATGGATTTAATTTTACAACAAATCCACACCAATTGTACAAGTGTAGTAATTCATTTTCATCAATTTTCATCATATTATAAGGGCAGTCATTATTTTTAAAAAGATTTTCTATTTGCCACTTTAATAGTCCATATTCATTAAATGCCAAAATATTTGTATTGTTTTTTTCTCCAACGGGGACTTTTAATAATAATATCAATACATTCTCAAATATAATATGATTACTTATTACATATTTGCAGTCAACCTTTTCGTTGTTAGAAAAGGTTACTATATTCTCATTTACTTCTATTTTCATCATTTTAAAAAAATTTATGGCATAATAATAGGCAATTCTACTGGAATTTCAACGTCAATAGGTGTTTCAGTTGGTGTTATGGTTGGAGTTGGAGTTACAACTTCAGGTGTTGGAGTTACAGGAGTTGTTGGTACTTCAGGAATAGGCCTAGTATTTGTAAAGTTGCCTTCAGGTAGCCTATCTAATATTTCATTCTGCATAGTACCCGCAGCGGACGACCCGTTTACTAGTCCTTCCACCATCGATGCCCCACTAGCATTAACATCGGTAATGTGTGTTGGAATGTTTGGCATATTTAAAACTGCTTGTATTTCAGCTGGTGTTAGACCATCAATAACTTCAGGCCTTACAACAAATTTCCCTACTGGTTCCGTAACTCCTTCAGTAGATAGCCTTACATAAGTTTCATTACCACCCTCATAAATTTTTACATTAGTATTTGGGGTGTATGGAACTGGGTCAGTATAACCATCCGTTGCCAATCGCTCATTTGCACAATTTGCTGTTCCTGTACAAATATCAACTGCTTCTAATTCAGTTGGTGTTGGTGGTTTTACGGGTTCTAGCCCTTCAAGCTCCCGAAAATCAATTATTCTATTACCACTAAACACATAAGGAGACCATGTGTTATATTTTTCTGTTAAAGGGTCAATACTCATAAACCTGCCGATAGCATAGTCATAATTTCTGTACTTAAAGCTATCCCAGTTCAGTCCTAGCTCGTCTTGACGCTCTTGTCCTTGGTACTTATACTTATAAGAGTTTTAAAAGTTGCTCTTAGTTTATCACTAACTTTGAACCATTTACTTATTTTATTAATATTGAATCTATTGTTCTTTCGTTTACAACATTTGATTCATACAATTGAACTTTGCCCTTATACAACCAATACTTTAAATTGCTTGAAGCATAAAGAGTGTCTTTTTGTGATATAAACGCATAATATAAAATTGTTGTTGGTACTATATTTTCCCTTAAAGTCTTTCTCTTTATATTATCTAGTTCTATTTTTAAATCTTTATTATTAATACTTTTAATATTGATTACTTTTTTGTCTTTAAACAACGCTAAATTTCCACTTGTAACATTAATTCCATATTGTGGCTTACATTCTATTACTTGAACCACATTTGAACATGATTCAAATATTTGCATGAATACGAAAATGATTATAAATAGGTAGTTTTTCATTAGGAATTTAATTAATTGGATGGTTTGTTTGAAGTTACTCCTTGAGTTGCAATTGGATTAGCCATATAATTTGTCCTTGTATCCTCGCATAAATTAGATAGAACTTGATTTGTCATAGTTGTATTGTATTGTTCTTCTTTATTGGTGAAACTAAGGTCAAAGCTTCCTAAATTATCACTAAATCTAATTTGTCCTTGAGTGGAAGTGTCTTCCAATCTCGTCTGGAAATTACTATCGTTAAATTTATTATATCCATGCATAATTTCATGAGCTAAATTACCTGCTGGAGAATTATATCCAAAATTATTTGCTTCCCATTTTCCATTGGCATCTTTAAGAAAAGCAGAACCTTTATCTCCTCTAAATAAAATTGTTGCATTATTTTTATCGTCTTTGTTGGATATAAAATTATGGGGGTTTTTATCTGTACCTTCTACAATTGAGACGCTATTTTCCTTATCATTTATCATCGCATCCATTACATTAATATTTTGAGTATTATCTCCCTCTCCATAAGTAACATTCATTGCTCCCGAACTATAAAGATAATCTAATGCCACGTATGCATCTCTCTCAAATCCTTCAGCATATTTTGAATAATCTCTGTCTTTTTCGTATCCATAGACATTTTCTCCTATTCTAATTTCATTTCCATCTGGGTCAACAAAATAAACAGGATTATTTATTGCGTATATATAAGGAGACACGGGATAGAATTTCTCCGCCAACGGGTCAATATTCATCCACCTACCCAAAGCAGGGTCATAATTCCTTGCCCCATAGTCGTACATGTTAAGCCCCAACTCGTCTTGGTACTCTTTTCCATTGTACTTATAATTATAAGAGTTTGAAAAGTTGCATTTAATTTCATCTCTAACTTTGGTACATTACCCGCAAATTCCATTCCCACTATTTTAAAAAATACCAATTCTCATCAATTTTTATATAATCTTTTGGCACTTCTTCTATCTTTTTCTTTGATAGCAAATACATAATTTCAATATTATCTTTTTTGATTAACACCCCATCAAAAGATTCAATATAAAAAATATCTGAGCAATTAGTCTTGTTGAACGCTTTGACAACATCATAAATTTTATCTTTAGAGAGTCCAAGTTTATTTGCTTCAATTTCTGAATAATCAGCAATTTTAAAAAATTTATTACCTAGCGGAGACTTGTCTTTTATAAGAAATTCGTTATTGTCTTTTTTTATTAAAAAACCAAAATAATTTTTTGCTTCTATAAAATCAAATACAAAAATTGAATTATCTCTTGTACTAATATTCCAATTTTTAAATATATTAAAACTTATTCCTTTAAATCCTTCGATTGCATTTTTAGCCACTTCAAAATTATTCTCTTTTGATTGTCTTTCATTACAGCCAATTGAAAAATTTATGAAAATTATGCATGTTAAAATTTTAAGTTTTATCATCTTTTATAATTATTAGGTTCTTTTTTAAAATTTAGGTTTTTTCCATTCAAATCCAATACTTATAGAAAATTGGTCATCTTTTGAATCTAAATGAAATTTACTGATTTTATCATGCCAAAAATTATTCCAATTTGCTCCTGCTTTGGCTACTGTTTCTGAAAAACCTAATGCCTTAGCTCCAGCACCCCATAAAAAATTTCCAAAATTATAATTATTATGAGCTACAAGTCCACTTTCGGTATTTGAAACAAACAATGTCGATGGACTAGAAATTGGAATAACTGATTTGCCATCGCCTGTTTGTTGCCCCATTAAATCTAGATTGTGAGTAACATAATCCATTTTCCCCTGACCTTCTTCATTGGATTGATTACTTTCTTTTTCAATATAATCGTATTTGTTTTCTTGATTAGTTTTGTCGTAAACACCAGACTTAAATAGTTCATTATCAATAGCCTTATCATTCACAACTACAAGATTTGTTATTTCTTTATTATCAATAGCTTTAGGGTCATTTACTGGGTCTGCAAATTTAATTTTAAGACTTGTTTTATCAATTCTTATATAATCTTCTCCAGATTTTTCTATCTTTTCTTTAAAACTACCATCTTGTTTAAATACATATTCATCAGGCGGGGCAGCACTCATTCCATCTAAGTCAACAAAGAATATTGGATTATTATACGCATAACTATATGGTGACCATCTCCTTGAAGTTTCAGCTTTAGGGTCTATATTATTTCTTCTACCTAAAGCGGGGTCATAAAGCATTGCGCCATAGTCATACATGTTAAGCCCCAACTCGTCTTGGTATTCTTTGCCGTTGTACTTATACTTATTTAGAATATTTGCATCACCAGGTACTACTGCAATTTTAGCACTGATACTTCCAGGTCCTTCATAAGGATTATAGTCAAGTGAATATTGTTTTTTAGTAGTATTATATCTCGTGTGCTTCAATCCAAACGGGTAATAATGATTCTCCTCCATTATTTTAAGAACGTTGTCATGAGTATCATAACCATAACTCAATCGCACATTACCTAAGTGGTCTACATAATTATAAACATAGTTAAACTGTGTTTGATGGCCTTGTACGCATTGCTCACAATACGTCACTTTTACGTAACCCTCTGGATGAGGAAAAAAGTTTAACGTACCGCCAGAATATTGATAACCATCTAAATAATCAGTATCGGTAGTAGTGCCACTTTGTAATACTGTCTTCTTTACTTTTTGTCCTGTTGCATTGTAAAGATAAGTAATCTTGTCTCCTGAGTCAAAGTTTATTTCTGTCGGTAAATTTAAATGATTGTATTGAATTTGATAAATTCGCTTGTTAAGATCACTAGTCATATTGCCATTATCATCATAGGAATACTCACTATCATTGTTAGGGTTGTATCCATCTTGAAATCCTTTGGGATGATTAGAATTATCATGCACTTCTATTAACTGATTTTTTTTGTATTGGTCATACGTATAAATTAAATCATCTATTTGTATGGCTTCTGTGGCCGAGGGATCGTCCAAATCACCATTGCGTTTTAGATGCTGTATGTTACCGTTCTTATCATAATCCATTTCTTCATTGTACATATTTGTAACATAGTAATTGGCATCAGGTTTTTGATATATAGCTTTGTTCAAGCGGTTCAATCCATCATATTGATAGCCGTATTTACGTACTATATTATCTGATTTAGTGCGCCAAAAAGTCTCCGCTATATTACCATTAAACAAGGCATCAACAGGCGCAGAAGATGGATTTATATCTAGTTCATTATAATTAATCTTAAAAGCAAATAAATCGTCAGGACTTCCTTGTTCGCTTAAATTATCAATAGTATTAATGCTTTTTAACCATCCTCTAATGTTGTACTGGTAATCTACTTTTTGCAAACCAACAAAGGTGGTGACATCCTCTCCTCCCACTTGCTTAGATTTCAATTGTCCTAGTTCATCGTAAGTATTCTTTGCAATAAGTTGCTCTGGAAGGCTATTAATTTTTTGCTTGTGAACTAGTAAACGGTCTTGGTCACTGTATTGATACATGTCTTTTACGACAACTTCATCATCATTGGCCGTACGTTTATGAAATGATTGTGTAAACTCAGGCTTACCCGTAAAATTAAGTTTGCTGTTAACTATCGTATAGCCTCCTAAATAATTGTATTTTTCAGTTCGTATTACCAGTCCTTTATAATCATAAAAAGTATCGCTAACCTCTGCTGCTGTTTCACTTGGTGCTGTCAACACTCGTACCCAGCTTCCCGTGGGAAGCCCCTTTGCATTTTGATGAATACCTCTATCAAAAATTCTATTGGGTGTATTTGAAGCTGGTCCAAAAGCATGATTATAATCATCATAATAGGTAACGGTAAGTAATGAAAAGGTTTGAGGATAAACATCATTTGAATAACTAATCTCGACATTATCAATACTGTTTGGACTAGTAGTTCTCTTCTCTGCCCATGCTCCTGTAAGTTGTCCTTGAAATGAGTTCCTATTTGTACTATCAACTGTATCTTGTTTCCAACCTGTATAAACTACCCTGCCAAACGCATCATACTTGGTAATCAGCCAACCTACAGTGCCATCGCCCCATGGATTAAGAGCTGGGCCAGTAGCAATGGGTTTATCTTGTGAATTGTAAACTATATACTCCCACTGTTTGCCAGGAAGCTTTTTTGCAATCATCCGATTTCTATAATCGTATTGATATTTATAACCCATATAATCCAAATCATTTTCTGTAACCGTTCCAGTCGTATTTATTAATGGAGGAATTACATACGTTAAATTACCATAATCATCATAAACATAATAAGTGTCGTGCGCTTCATTGACAGGAACTTGATTCACTATTGAAATTCCAAAAGTACGTTTCAAAATTACCCTACCTTGCATGTCTTTAAATTCCTGTGTGGTGTTAGTATCACCTGCAGTCCAGTTTTCATTCTTGGTAATGGTTTTATACAGTTTATTCAAGGGGTAAAAACTGTTCGTATCTACTAAACTTGGGGTATAGTCTGTTTGCAAACTAACGCTAAATAACCGTACTGCGTCAGCGGCATCATTTGTCTGAAAGTCAAATTTTACTTCATGATTGCTCCCTACAGACCAAGGTTCACCAGGTGCTGCTTGCCCTAACACACGGTTTATTGGAGAAGCTTCAAATAATTTTTGACTGAATGGGTGCGAAGTAATTTCAGTTACATTAGTATTATCACCATAGTAACTTAAGACATTGGCTTCTGTTGTATTATGATAATCCAAGGTTTCGCCAAATACTATTGGTAAATATTCTTTTTCTTGTCGTCCCAATCCATCATAAGCAATAGTCGTAACTATATCTTTTCCAGAGGCCGACTGTTTGTACCCAACTTGTTCAATAGGCCTTCCTAAACCATCAAAATAGGTGATTTGTTTGATTGGTGGTTTACTCCCAGTTGAGTCTCTTATCGTGGTGGTTAAAATATAATTTTGATCCGCGCTTTGTCCTAACGCAAACAAAGGCAATAGAGCTACAATTAGCAATATCTTTTTCATACTATCTTAGTTTTTAAAATGATATTCATTTGTTGAAAGTCTATTGCCTCTGGCATCAAAAACACCACTAAGCCTGCCAAAGTTTTTGGATTTATACTTTACGTTTAAAAACCCCCTAGAATCAGTAACCATAACTTTGCCCAATTGCGGGATATAACTATATGAGGTGAAATAAAACTATCTACATGCAAAAGCTGTAATCGTGCGGTGGTATATCATCAATTAGGCAGCCTTTTTGTTTTCCTTGATTTCACTTTTTCTATAGCCTTATTTAGACCATAAGTGTTTACAATAAAGCAATTACAAACCTACTAAGTACCGTGCGAGGAATTGATGTTTTAGATTCATTGTTTTTTGTGTTAGGGTTATAATTGGAATTGACAACTAGTTACGCAAAATGGCGGTTATATTTTTAGTGTATATTATGTTAAAATTTAGATTACAATTACGGCATTACAATTCATAAAAAAATCCCCAACAATGGGGATTTTTGACTAATCTTTTTTCTTACAATATAGTAGGAATTGACATCAAAAGCTTCACAAACTCAAAAAAACCGCCTTAAAGTCCGAAAAACCTCTTAGAACTGCCTCAAACCCTCGAAGTACTTTATTACATCGTGAAATCTTTGCCCTTAGAAAAATTAAAATGAAAGCCGAAGAAGTATATAATATTGCGATCCATCTTCCTGAAGAGGAGCTGCTGCGCTTGTATGCTTTATTGGAAAAGAAAACTTCAAAAAACCAAAAGTCACTTTGCAAACCAGTCAAGAAAATATTGATTACAGAGGAAGAAGCAAGGTTGTACATCCTTAGAACTGTTTTTAAAATCAAAAACATTTAAATCGAATAAATTATTGTTCTATCTTTACCCTAGAAACAGATAATTTATTACTAACATTTGCATACTGAATCGCATACGTTTTTAAAAAATTAGTCTCTCAGAAGGGGGTAAAATAGGTTGGTTTTTTGGTTAAAATGAGTTCAAATTCAACTCATAACCCGAAGGTCACAGGTTCGAGTCCTGTTCCCGCTACTAAGTAAGCCATTCAGAAATGAGTGGCTTTTTTTTATGTTTTGTCACGGACTGCAAGTCCGCCTTTACTTTGTATTTGATAAAAAATGGTTACCTTTTTCAAAGGAAAGCAGAGGTGAACTATCAAGTCCGCTAAGCTCATTACTTATATAGCGCAATAGTCCTCTGCCTAACCTTTGAACCCGTTGAATT
>CANCGR010000538.1 GCA_947377625.1 Gammaproteobacteria bacterium
AGCCGTAGGGCAACCTTCCTTGCCGTTCTGGCCCGGGGGATGGCTATTTTAGCAGCAAGCCCGCTTTAAAGCACAACACCCCGTCCGGTAGCCGGACGGGGTGTTGTGTTAATATTTGTAAGCTTAAAGCTTATTGCTCAAGAACGAAGTGGAACACTTTATTCAGGTGCTCAGACTTAACATTCAGGAGGTACATGCCGTTAGCTAATTTACCACTTAATGTAACCGGCTGGCTGATTTCACCCCTTACAGCATTGATGCTGTTGCGGTAAATAACCTGGCCTAACATATCTGTAATTTCAACTGCTACTTTCTCATCAATGTTGATGCCCAGGTTACCCTTGATAACGAATGAACCGCTGTTAGGGTTAGGAAGGACAGCTACATTGCTTTCAGTAACTGATACATTGTTAACACCTGTACTTGTGCTTACAGTCATAGTAATACCTGCGAACGTAGAAACAGAGCTACATGGATCGGTATTAGAAACGATACATGCTACAACCGCGCCAGTGAATAATGAGCTTGTTGCGTATGTAGAGTTAGTAGCACCTGACATTGGAACACCATTAACAGTCCATTGATAAGTAGGAGATGAACCACCGCCGCTTGTAATAGTACATGTAAATGTTGCTGTTGCGCCTGGGGCTACGATGTAGCCAGGAGAAACTGTAACAACGCCTACAGGAGTAGTAGAAGGCAACACTGTCATAACCATGCTGTTAGCAGCAGTAGGCGAAGTAACACAAGGGAAATTGCTGGTGTAGATAACCTTAACTGTATCGCCGTTTACCGGAGTATAAGTGTAAGTAGAACCACCACCTACAACTGAAGTACCAACTAACCACTGATAAGATGGAGCAGTACCACCGTAAAGGCCAGAACCAGTGTAAGTAACTGATGAGCCAGCACATACTACAGAACCTAAGCTTGAAGTAAGTGAAACAAGCGGTGTAACATAAGGGCTTACAGTAAGCACCTTTGAGTATGAACCTGAATCAGCAGTGCGGCAAACCTGGTTGCTGATTACACGTACTGTAACCACGTCGCCATTGGTTGGGATGTAGCTGTATGTGCTTGCAGTAGAACCAACACCAACACCGTTTACATACCAATGGTAAACTGGGCCAGTACCGCCACCGAAAGGAGTAGCAGTAAGCGTGGTAACAGTACCTAAGCATACTGTATCGCCAACACCTGTAGAAGCAGTAACAGCAGGAGTTACAACAGGGTTAACTGTCATAGTAACTGAAGATGTCATTGAATCAGGAACAGCACAAGTAGCACTGCTATGGAACCAGCAAGAAACCACATCGCCGTTAGCAGGAGTGTACGCATAAGAAGTACCACCAGAAAGGATAACACCATTCACCCTCCAAACATAAGTAGGAGATGAACCTGGGTTAGTTGTAGTAGAAGTGAACGTAACTGATGTACCAGCACATACTGTATAGCCCGGAGCTACTGATATAGCCATTGTAGGCGTAACAACAGGATTAACAGATACACTTGCAGTAGTCTTACAACCTGTAGCAGAAAGCGTATAAGTGACAGTTGCAGTACCCGCTGCAAGGCCAGTAACGCTACCTGTAGTAGGCGTTACAGTAACGATAGACGAAGAGCTTGTACTCCATGTACCACCCGTTGTTGCGCTGCTGAAGGTAACCGGGTAACCAAGGCAAACCGAAGCAACACCAGTAATTGCAGCAGGCAATGGATTAACAGTGAAGGCAATAGTAGCCGCTGGCGATGAGCCGCCGCAACCAGTTAATGAATAAGAAATAGTTGCAGAACCAGCTGACACGCCAGTAACAATACCTGTAGTAGTATTTACAGTAGCTACTGATGGGTTGCTGCTTGACCAAACACCACCAGATGATGCATCGAACAAAGGAGCTGAACTACCAACACATACTGAAGGGGTACCAGTTATAGATGCCGGAGTTGGGTTAACAACTATAGTATCCATAGAGAAGCAACCTGTAGGTAATGTGTAAGTAATAACAGCAGTACCGGTAGCAAGGCCATATACAATGCCGCTTGTAGAACCGACAGTTACAATTGAAGTACTAACAGTAGACCAAGAGCCACCAGTAGGGCTTGAACTTAAAGTAATTGAAGAACCAGAGCATACATATGGCGCACCAGATGGGTGTGATGGAGCCGGAGTAACCCTTAATGCTATACCAGCAGATGTAGAACTAAATGTAGTGGTACCGCAAGTAATAATGGCACGGTAGTATTTAAGTACAGTTACAGTTGCAGTATAGGTAGTTGCAGTTGCACCAGATATGTTAGTCCACGTTGTGCTATCAGAAGATGACTGCCACTGATAAGAAATACCAGTACCTGTAGAAGCACCTGACAATGAAACAACTGAAGTATAGCCAGAGCAACCTGTAGTAGTAGAAGCTGTGATTGAGCCCGCGCTTGGCGTACCTGTACAACCAGGTATTACAATACAAGCTGTGTAATCCCTTGCATCACCTAAAGCGTAGCCATAAGTACATGGGTCCATGCCAGAATAAGTGTAGCCGGAACCAGCGTAAGATGTTACAACCCTCATCCTGTGGCAACCTAAAGCAGCGGTAGCAGGGATAGTAAGGTTAAAGTGTACGTGGATAGTGTAAGCATTGTAACCACCAACGCTCTCAGATGGAGAGAAAGTACCATCATTGTTATAATCTATCCAAACCTGAGCGCACATTGTACCAGAAGTATAGGCAGTAGTAAGGCTATCCTGATATACTGTACCCTGGAAGAATGAAACAGACATACCCGTCAGGTTTTCGTAACAAGTGGTATTACATGCCGACGTATCGTTCAGTATTGTACCAGCGGCACCTGCAATAAAGTTGCGGGAAATACCCATGTGGTAACTACCGCATGACAGGGTACCGGAAGTGTATGAAGGAGTACAATAGCAATAAGAGATATAAGAAACGTAAACACCGATAGAATAAGCATATGCACCGGTAGTAGAACATGTTACCACACAACGGTAGTATTTAGGGCCAGTTTGAGTAAGCGACCATGTTACAGTTGTTGCACCAGAGATATTAGTCCATGTAGTACTATCGTTTGAAATCTGCCACTGGAAAGTAAGGCCAGATGCCATGCCATAACCCATGTCAGTAAGGGTAAATGCAACGCCTGGGCATGCAGTACCTACACTTGAAACCGCAGTACCAGCACTTGGCGTACCGCCAGAGCAAGGAGGCAGAGGAACAATATTGATTGTGTAATCCCTTACTTCGCCATAAGAATAGGATGTAGGGCATGGGTTAAGGTAAGGGTAAGTTGTTGAAGTACCAGAATAAGCCTGTAGTATCCTCATGCGGTGCGCACCGGTAGTTGCAGTAGAAGGGATTACCAAAGTATCAACAACAGGCGTGTTATCAGCATAACCATTAGCACCAGCAACAGTTTCAGATGACTCAAATGTACCATTGTCATTAAAGTCAATCCAGATCTGGTTGTTTAATGTATAAGAGAACGATGTAGAGCCACCAGTGCTAGGGTAAACGGTTGTCAGGTAGGTCAAACTATTCATCAGTGTCGCCGACATGGCCGTCATATTTCGATAGCCGGAGCCATCACATGGCGAGTTGTCAAGGATAGAAGTACTATACTCACCATAAACATGGAAACCATCCAATGCGAAGTGGTAAGTACCGCATGATGCACTGGCTGACGAGAAGTAAGGTATGCAATAGCAATAACCTACGTAAGGAATCAGGAAGCCCGGAGAGTAAACAGTAACACCACTTACCGTACAGCTCACTACACAACGGTAATACAAGCTAGATGTTTCAGTAGTTGTTAATGTTGTATTGGTAGCACCAGAGATGTTACTCCAGGTAGCACTATCAGGTGACGACTGCCACTGGAACGTCATAGAACCAGCAACGGTATAGCCTGTAAGGTATAAAGTGAATGAGAATGAAGGGCATGCCGTAGCGGTACTTGCAGAAACAGTACCCGCAGTTGGCGTACCAGAACAAGGAGGCAATGCAACAATATTAACTGTATAGTCCCTGCCTTCGCCATAAGAATAACCACCACATGGGTTAAGCGATGGGTAGTAGTAAGAAGATGCAGTGTAAACCTGAACAATCCTCATACGGTGAGTGCCGAGGCCTGCGGTGAGCGGCATTGTGATAGTATCAACAGTACCTGCCGCAGTGCTCATATAGTTATGACGGCCGCCAACTGATTCTGAAGCTTCAAATGTGCCGTTATTGTTGAAGTCAATCCATATCTGGTTGCTTAACTCGTAAGAGAATGAGCTCACCAGGTTAGGTACTACCGTAACCAAATAAGAAACACTCTGCATATAAGAAACCTGCATGCTGGTGTGGTTTTCATAACCCGTACCATCGCAAGCAGTAGTATCATATATTGAAGTACTTGACTCACCTATTGTGTGGAAACGGCCAATAGAGAAGTTATATGTACTACATGAAGCACTAGACGATGAGAAAGTTGGTACGCAATAGCAGTAGCCGTAGTAAGGGATAAGCAAACCCGGAGTATAAACTGTAGAACTACTAACAGTACATGTAATAACACAACGGTAGTACAAGCTAGATGTTTCAGTTGTTGTTAAAACAATGGCTGTAGCGCCAGATATATTAGTCCATGTTGCACTATCAGGGGAAGACTGCCACTGATAAGTTATAGAACCTGCAACAGTAGAACCTGCAACGCCTAAAGTAAAGGCTAATGAAGGGCAGGCTGTAGCACTGGTAGTAGTAACATAACCTGGGGTTGGTGTACCAGAGCACGGAGGCAATGGAATAATGGTTACGGTATAATCCCTTGCTTCACCATAGTTGTAGCCTGTGCAGCATGGGTCAATAGTTGGGTAAGTATAGCCTGAACCAGTGTACACCTGTACCACCCTCATCCTATGCGTGCCGGTAGCACCGTAGTAAGGCATAGTAAGTGTAATGGTTGTAGGTGCCGCATCTGAATAAGAACCTCGCCCACCGACTGATTCTGACGAGGCAAACGTACCATCATTATTAAAGTCAATCCACGCCTGGCAAGACAGTGTATAACTGCCTGAGCCATAAGTACTAGGTGTTATTGTTGCCGGGTAAGACACGGTTTGCATGTACGTTACCGACATGCCGGTATGGTCCATGTAGCCAGAGTCAGCTACGACACCAGTACAAGGGGTAGCATCATTAATAAGTGTACTTGATTCGCCAGGGAAGTAAAGGGCGGCAAATGCAAAGTGGTAAGTAGAGCATGATGCTGACGCATACCTGAACGCAGGCCTACAGAAGCAGATACCCAGGTAGTTTACAAACACACCTGCAGAAGCAGCGCTAGAACCACTACCACTACATGTAACTATGAGGCGGTAATACTGTGGTGCAGTAGCTGTGTACGAATAAGAAACAGTAGTTGCACCACTGATATTGGTCCAGGTAGCACTATCAGGAGATGACTGCCATTGGAAAGTCAAAGCACTAGCGGCAGAGAAGCCAGTATCATTAAGCGTAAATGGAACGCCAGGGCATGCCAAAGTAGTAGAAGAAATCGCATGGCCACCGGTTGGCGTACCAGAGCAAGCAGGTAATGCAATAATATAAATGGTATAGTCCCTTGACTCACCGTAAGTATATGGGCTTGGGCAAGAACTCATACCAGGGTAAGAATAACCACTAGGTGCATAAGATTCTACAACCCTCATCCTGTGCATACCTAACGAAGCAGTGATTGGCATTGAGATATTGTAAGTAACACCAGCAGAGGTATAACCGTTGTAACCGCCAACTGACTCCGAAGTTTCGAAAGTACCATTGTCGTTAAAGTCTATCCAAGTCTGGCAGTTCAGGGTATAGGCACCTGAGCAGCTTATTGTTGGGTGGTAAGTAATACCTTGTTTGAAGGTATCGTAAAGGACTGTTCGGTTAAGGTAACCTGTACCATTACATGCAGCAACGTCATTGATGGATGAGCCAGACTCGCCATTAACATGGAAGTTGGCGATATCCATACCATATGTGTAACAAGATGCAGATGCAGATGAGTAAGTAGGCGTGCAGTAACAAACAGCAATATAAGTAACCCTCACACCCGAAGAATAACCACTGGCGCTAGTAGAAGTACAAGTAATAACACGGCGGTAAAAACGGGTCGAAGTTTCAGTAGTAGTCAATGAAAAAGAAGTAGCACCAGAGATATTTGTCCAGGTTGCACTATCAGGTGACGACTGCCACTGGTAAGTAACGCCTGAAGCTGCGGTACCGCCAGTAACACTCAATGTGAATGACTCTGACGGGCAAACAATAATAGATGTGGTGTTTGCAG
>CANCGR010000539.1 GCA_947377625.1 Gammaproteobacteria bacterium
AGGCCACCGCCTGTAATAGCGATAGTGCTGGCATAGCTGGTAACTGCTGTAGGGGTGAACTGTACCTGCACGCTTGATGTTGCAGCAGTACTTGCTGTGTAAGCAATTGTATAGCTGCTTACATAAGACGATGTACCCGGGTCATAAACCTGGAAATCAGATGGGCTGGTTGAAGTAACCGTTAAGTTGCCTGCACTTGGTGTAAGGTACAAACCAGTAAGCGATGACGACATAGAACCGGAAGTTGTACTTACTGTAGTAGCAGGGAATGCCAAAGTAGTAGGCGATAACAATGCTGTTGGCGGTACATTAATAGTTACCGTGTAGTCGCGTATATCGCCATAGTACTGTGATAAGGCACTGCTGCCTGTAGGGCATGCATAAAGGTTAGGGTAAGAGTGGTAGTTATATTCGTCTTCAACCCTCATACGGTAAGTACCCGGGGCTATTGAAGCGCTGCCGGCTGGTATAGTTACGGTAAAGGTGCGTACAGCGCCTGCTGCCAAACCTACACCGCCTACACTTTCAGTAGCATCGAAAGAACCATCGTTGTTAAAGTCAATCCACACCTGCGCACTGTTAGAGTAAGAACCATTGGTACCTACTGAGAAGGTGTAAGAGGTGCCTGAGTTAAGGGTAACACTGTGTACGGCTGTACGGTCGTAGAAACCTGTACCATTACAAACAGCGCTATCATTAATTAAAGTACCAGAAGCACCATTTACCCTGAAGTGGTTGGTTGTTGTAGCAACAGTACCATAGCCTGAGCTACAGTTGGTAGCGGCGTAAGTGCTGTACCATACTGGCGTACAATATAATACTACCTGCTTAACGGTAGAATATGCTGCGCTACCAGATGCCGGGCAATAAACCAGGCAATAATAATAGGTAGTAGCAGTTAAGCCGCTCACTGCGCAGGTAGAGTTAGTACCGCCTGATATTGCGGTCCAGCTACCGGTACCCGTAGGCGACGACATCCACTGGTAAAGGAGGCCGCCCGCTACTGTTGCACCGCTAAGGCTGAGCGTAACAGTTGATGAACCCGTTGCCGAGCCTGGCGTAGCTACCGTAGTGCCCGGAGTAACAGTACCTGAACATGGAGGCACTGAGTTACCCGTAACAGGTATGTTAACTGTAGCGAGAATGCCACCGCCTGTAATGGCTATGTTGCCGGTAACAACACCGCTTGATGCTGGTGCATTGAAACGGCTGTATATAGTAGTAGTTGACAGTGCAGCACCAGTATAGCTTATAGCATAGGTGTTACTCCAGGTACTGCCGTCAGGCGATACCTCGTAGTTACTTGGCGCAGTTACTGTGATGCTGCCAGATGTAGGCACCAACAATGTGCCGGTAATGGTACTGGTAAGCGTACTTGATGTAGTACTGTTGGTTACCACGCCAAAGTCGAGCGGGGTACCTGCTGTAACCAGTATGGTTGGTGGCTGCGGCGTAATGGTAACAGTATAGTCGCGGCACTCGCCATAGCTGTAACCCGTCATACATGGGTTCATAGATGGTGAAATGTGCGAAGAGCCGCTGTAATCCATCACAGCCCTCATCCTGAAGGTACCCGTTGGTGCACCGGCAGGTATAGTCAATGGCACAACGCCGGATGTAATGAATGATGTGGTATTGCCACCTACAGATTCAGAACTTTCAAAAGTACCGTTACTGTTAAAGTCAATCCACCACTGTGTATATTCGTTGTAAGACGAACCTGTACCTATATTGGCATTGTATGTATTGCCTTTATATAAGGTAACTGATAAAGCTGTCCTGTCGCGGTAACCGGTAGAGTTACATGCCAGGGCATCAGCTATAGAAGTACCGCCGCCGCCTGTTATGCCTACGCTCTGGAAAACCATAAAGTAAGATGTACATGCTGCAGCACCGCTGGTAGGGCCTGTGGCGACACTTGGGGTACAGCTTGCAGTGCCCAGCGCAAACGTAAGCAATTGTGAAGCCGATGTAGCAGACCCATAGGTAGGGCAGCCCACTATGCGATGCACATAGGTATTGGCATAAATGCCGCTGTAGCTATAGGTAGCAGTAGTAGCGCCTGCAATAGCAGTCCATGTGGTATTATCAGGCGATGATTCCCACTGGTAAGTGAGCCCACCTGCCGACGTAGCACCCGAAAGCGACAGCGCAAATGCAGTACCCGAGTGGCCCGTAGTAGGCGTAGATGCAGCAGAACCTGCTGAAGGCGTAGCCGAACATGCGGCCGCACCATTACCCGATACCGCTACGTTAACTGTGGTGGCACCGCCACCCGCTATTGTTACGTTACCTGTATAAGTAGTTATAGCCGATGGTGAGAACTTGACATATACGCTGGCTGCTGATACCGTAGCTGATGAATAGCTGATAGTATAAGAAGTTGCATAAGTACCCCCTGCTGTGCTGCAAACTGTAAAGTTAGATGGTGCAGTAACAGTTAAAGTACCGGTAGTAGGCAACAGGAACGCCCCGTTAACCACTGTAGCCAGCGGCGCTGAGGTAGTGCCTGTTGTAGTAGGGCTGAAAGCCAAAGAAGTTGGTGATGCGCTAGCGGATGGTGGCGGGTCTATTACCTTAACCAGGTAGTCCCTGGCTTCGCCATAGTAGAAATTGTAAGTAGTGATACCTGTAGGGCAGGCAACGTTGAATGGATAAGTCTGGTAAGAAGAGTAACCCAGTACAACCCTCATCCTGTAGTAACCTGTAGCAACAGTGCCAGGTATGCCTGAAAGTGTGATGTTAGAAGCAGCGTTTGCAGTGATACCGCCACCGCCTACAGTTTCAGAGTTCTGGAAAGTACCGTCATTATTATAGTCAATCCATATCTGAGAAACCATGCTACCAAAAGAGCCTGGCCTGAAGGTCATGGTATGTGCGTATGTCTTATACAGGGTAACATCCTGCAGGCTCCTGTCGGATGTCCTGTCGGTGTAACCTGTTACGGTACCAAATGAAGAATCCCTTAGTGTACCTACGTCGCCAGCCAGTACTACCGGGGCGAATGAAGTATAGCCGGAAATGTTTGTTGGTGATGAGCTTGCATAGTTTACATAATAATTGTAATAGAAATAAGGAGCGCAGGAAGCAGCTGCTATTGTAGCAATAGAGTCAACTGAAGAAGTAGCCGAGTTACCGCCACAGGTGACTATGCATTGGTAATAAGTCTTTGCCGAAACACCTGTGAACGAATAGTTACGCGTGGTAGCGCCAGATATATTAGAAAAACCAGCAGTTGCGCTGGTAGTAGAAGATTGCCACTGATAGGTGAGGTTTGCAGTTGCTGATGCACCTGTTATATCAAGTGTAATACCGGTAGTAGAGGTACCTGCATGAGTGCTGGCAGCTGCGGCACCCGCCGTTGGCGAACCTGAACAAGCCGATGGCGCAGTGTAGGTAACCGTAAGGTATGGCGCATGGCTGGCTGTAGTGGTTGATGTAGTGTTACCAGTTTCACCAGTTATGGTGTATTGCTTTACTGTAGCAACTGTAGTAATTGACACATGGCTCATACAAATAGTAACCTTGCTGCCTATATTTTCGTTAAAGAACCTAACCGCCAGCGACTGGGTAAAGTTGCCGGTAGCAGTACCGTAGCCAGTAGCGGCAGCGGTAATACCCAAAAGGTTCTTTGTACTGTTAGACACACTATCTGACTTTACGATATTGGCGTAAAGCGACTGTGCGTTGGTATACTTAGAAAGGTCCCCGGCAAACCCGTAAGTTTGATAGAAACCTGAAGCAGTACCTGCAGTATAAGCGGAAACGTACCAGCCGTATGTAACGGCGGTTACCGTCGACCCTCGCGGTATTGAGGTAAGGTCAAACACAGCATAGCCCTTGGCCGAAAAGCCCGTTGAGGCCCCGCTGGTAACTGTAGATGTACTTCGGTTGTGTGTGACGGCGATGTTACCGGTAGACCGGGTTATTGAATTCGCCGCATTCAGGACCGCTGTCCCCGACACCATACCCGTGTTCCCGGTTCCCGACGAGCCCGTCGAATAGACCGTAACAACAGTACCAAAGGCTGCAAGGTTCAGGCAGCATAGCACAAGAAATAGATAAATCTTCTTCATACACACAATGTTTACTAGTTAAAATTTATATTTAGGAATTGGTTAAGCTATTTTGAAATAAACTGACAATTCACCCTCGCCCCATAGGGAAAGGATGACTACGTTTTCATAGTAACCAGAGAGGTGATTGGTGATTTTACTCTATTTACCAAGCAATTGCGAGGGTTCGTATTGCAGGGCACTTAATGATAGGGGTACTTTTCAACAGGTACTCTTTTGGCAAAATCGCCTGAAACGCCCGCTATATGCGGTTTTTCAACAAATAATACCGGTGGTTTCGAAAAAAAACGGGTTGTTAAAAATCTTTACTTCTTTTATGTAACCGAATTATTAATTTTCTTTCTTAAAAACAGCCACCATTGCGGCTTTTCACCTTCTTTTTACTCACTTATTTAGGCCTTATTACCTACTAACAACATGAATGTTACGAAAACATTAACTTTTAATTGCTGTTCCAAACTTATGGAATTGTTGCATTAAAAAGGAAAAAAAATGCGCCTTTAACTTTTCTTTAACAGTGAAAAAATGACCTGAAAATAGATGGCACTACATTTATTTTTTAGGTACAGGTGAGTGTATCTTGTTGATAAACACAGTGTTTACGGGGTTTTCAGGGTGTCGAATGCTATATAAAATTGCTAACATAACATAAATATCAAATTCGTATAGAATTTTATTCGTTTAAATATAATATTAAAAATATGACGGGAGTCATCAATTTACAGCTTCAAAAGCAATAAGTAGGCGGGAAAAACCGAAAGAGTTGTATCAAGGCCACTTGCAGCGGGCAATAACCTGGCATTGCAACCGCCCGGCAGGCTATCGGTAAAGGCAGTGCCCATATAC
>CANCGR010000540.1 GCA_947377625.1 Gammaproteobacteria bacterium
ACGGCCAGTTTTATGCGTTCCTCGGGCAAACTGATCTCATCAATAAATACCGATGGTTCGAGGGGCTTCCCGGTATTATCCAATTGGGCAAAGGACACATACAAGTGCTTTTTTGCCCTGGTGAGGGCTACGTAGAACAGCCTTCGCGCTACCTCAACCTTGTAGGTCTTTTCGGTATCCTCTTCTGTAGCGGTAATGGTATCGGGCATGCGGTATGCAGCGCCACCACCACGCTTTTCCTCCCAGAAATTTTTCGTACAGCCCACCAGGAACACATACTCAAATTCGTTCCCCTTGGCACTGTGGGCGGTATAGAATTTAACACCATTCTCGTTTTGGATCACACGCTGGACCGGCACCTGGATGTTCTCATCCTTCATGCGTTCGATCATCTGCAACAACTGTGCAGACCGTATTTTAGGTGAACGTTCGTGTGCATCTTTTACAAAGTCGAAAAATGAGTTGAGTACCTGCATATTCCAGATGTGATCCGTCTCTTTGAGCAGGTGATTAACTATGCCACTTTCATAAACTATTTTTTCCACCAACAGGGGCAACGACATGGATAACTGCCCGTGTTCCCAGTTTTCGAGATTGTTGCTGAGCCTGCGAATGGCAGCAGCAGAGCGCAGCTCGAGTGTTTCTAATTGCAGGTGGTTGGCATTGAGCATGCGCCACCTTATTGTACCGCCTTTTCTATTGGCTTGTATGTAGAGGGCGAGCTGGGCTATGTCGGTCGCTTCTATTTCGAAGTAAGGAGCGTGCATGAGCTCAAAAAGAAGGTCTTCGCCGTTAAAGGTTTTCTTCTTTTCTTCCAACAGGTAACGGAGTATGTTCAGTATCTGCTCTATAAGCGGAAGGTCGAGGATATTGACCGCCTTTTTTACCGTGTATGGTATACCCTTCCGCTCCAGCAGCGCGATGATGTTGTTGGCCTGTTTGTGCTGGGCATAGAGCACGGCTACCTCATTTAATGCAACCCCTTCCTTTTGCAGTTGTTCGATCTGCATCACCACATCGGCTTCTTCCTGCAATATGTTGCTGTAGAACCGAACCTCCGGGTGTACCGGGTTGGCCACATCAGTAAACCGGCTGGATGCAGCCAGTATATTCTTGTCGAGATTGAGTTCCTTTAATTGGTTGATAAGGCGCTGCTTGTTGTATTGTATAGTGGCCATGGCCTTATCGATGATCTGCTGCGAGGACCGGTAATTATGCGGTAATACAACGATCTTAATTGATGACTTATACCGCTCATAAAACTCAATGATATTGCGGATACGCGCACCCTGGAATTCATAAATACTCTGGTCATCGTCGCCAACCACAAAGATGTTCGGATCTTCCCAGAAGGAAGTGAGCACATTGATCAGTTCATTCTGTGCACCGTTGGTGTCCTGGAACTCATCGACCAGAATAAACTGGTACCGCTCCTGGTAGCTTTGCAATAACCAAGGGTTCTGGTTAAATGCTTCCAGCACCCAAAGTATCATATCATTGAAGTCATACCGGCCGCTATCCTTCATTTTCTGCTCGTAAGCAGGGAACAGCAATGCAGCGGCACGGGTGGTTTCCATTCGCTTGATCTCTTCATCGATCTTATCCTGCTTCAGGTCACCCTTTTGGTAATTTTTTCCGCTCTTTTTATAAATAAATTCTTCGCGGCCAGGCAGGCTGGCGATGTAGCCATCCACTGCATCGGAGATATTTTGAGGGGAGAGGTATTCCCGCTTCATGATGTCGAACAGCTTGGTAAGCTTTGGGGCATCGTAGTAAATATTCCCGCTCAGCTTGCGCAGGGCATGGCCAGGCGGCAGGTTTTCCAGTATCTCATATAGCAGGTCGGTGCGCTCGAGATCGTTGATGGGCTGGAGCGACCTCAGGCTGAAATTTTCGCTGTTGTTTTGTATGACTGTATTACAGAAACCGTGGAAAGTAAATATGTTGACCTTGTGTGCCGATGCGCCCATTATCTGCACCAACCGCCGACGCATGGCATTGGTAGCTTCATCGGTATAGGTGAGGCAGAGAATTTCATGTGGCTGAACTTGTACTTCGGTACGCAGAAGTGCTGCAATACGCATGGAAAGCACCTCGGTTTTACCCGTTCCCGGTCCGGCGATAACCATAACAGGACCGTAAATAGTATCGACCGCCTCTTTCTGGCGCTCGTTCAGTTTGTTGTATCTTTCTAAGAAAATGTCTTCGTTAATGGTCATGAATGGTCCAATTCAGTCGCAAATATCAGTAATATTTCATAGGATGAAGACTACTTCCTAAAAACCGAGGATTAAGTCTATTTGTAACAAAAGGGTTGAGAAGCACCGCCAGAACTCGACGCTTTTCGTAACTTCGAAACACGATGGCTGTCATACCTCAAATAATTACTGAATTTTACTGTCTTAAAGATAGCAATGATAGGCTGCATTGCGCGCGTTTATACCTTGATATAAAAGCCTTTGATTGCAATTTATCCCGCCCAGCCGTTATTATTGTTATGTTGAATCCAGGAAGTTTCACTGTTAAAAAAGGAAGATCGGTTTGGGACGCGACGCTACACAGAGTTAAACACATTATAGATTTTGGCTTTGGTTGGATTCGGGTTCTGAATCTGTCCGATATCCAGAATGCAAAAAGTGCCGATTTTTTTGAAAATTTGAAAAGTTTGCCGAATGAACATTCAATTTTTCACGGTGATCGCAAATGCGATTTGGACAAGTTAGTCGAAGATGGACAGTTAGTGTATTTTGCTTGCGGAACAAACAAGACAAATGAGCCTTTTCTAATTCAAGCAAAGGAAGCGTTTTCTCGTAAAAATGCTACAATTCTAAATCCAACAACACCATACTACCATCCACTGTTTCGACCAAAAAATGGGATACCGAAATGGGAAGATCAATTCAAAGAAGCTTTAAACACGAACAAAGTGGCGATCGTTCGTTTGCCTCATCGCGGTCAAATTTGAACCCCGAAAAATCAAGGTTTATTGAATTATAGAACTTATCAGGATCTGTCTGGGTCCTCCTTTTCTCAGTCAATGGGAATGCAATAATCTCAACTTCAAGACCATAAAACTCTTCAGGCAAATCAACCGTATGATTCTGCTTTGTGGGAAACATTATTTGCCGATACATCTATCACAATTTCATACAAAGTTAGTGATTTCCTCCCCATAATTTATCGTTAGCCCGGCCACATTATCATTTAGATGTATATGCACAAAGGGCAGCTTTGTTCTGGCACAAATGCCGCTGACATTAAGGATAGGTACAGTCGCTTTTTCGGATATACATGGTGGTGACGGCAATAACAATCATCAAAAAATGGAATGGGCAACTAATTATAGAAAATCTTACCTCACACCCAAGAAAAACACATTAATTTACGTCTTAATTATGAGGCGTAGCATTTGGCTTGCCTGACAATGCATTGGTATACATCCCAAAAACGTAAACTCATGAAGAAATTCATCTATTCAACCTTGCTGTTTTGCAGCACTTCTTATTTCGCTCCTGCTCAAATAATTTACTCTATTTGCGGTTTCCCGACCACCTATGCCATGCCCAATGCCTGCGGGCTTAGCGGAGATAGTGGCTATGGACTGTATGCCCA
>CANCGR010000541.1 GCA_947377625.1 Gammaproteobacteria bacterium
CTCGTTGCCCGCTCAAAAAATAATCACCGTTTTCAATAAATTGCTTTCTTCCAATACACAATTATGGACAATTATTTTGAACTATACGAGTTACCGGAATCGTTTCACCCTGACCAGCAGAAGGTGAAGGCGAAATTTTATGAACTGAGTCGGTTGTTTCATCCGGACCGGTTTGCGCAGGCTGAGGGTAGCCAGAAACTGGAAAGTCTGACTATGGCTTCGCTCAATAATAAGGCGTATAAGGCGCTGGGCAATGCCGATGCCACTATGGCATACCTGCTGAAACTAAGGGGGGTACTCAAGGACGAGGAACCTAATACCCTCCCTCCAGCGTTCCTGATGGAGATGATGGATATTAATGAGGCGGTGAGCGATTTTGAGGCTGAGCCTGAAAACTCTGCCGCCCGGGAAGCTGTAATTAATGGCATGAAGGAGCAGTTTGATGACTGGTTGGCTATAGCTGAACAGCTGACGCAGCGGTTCGACAATGGCGAAGAAAACGAACAATTACTCCTGCAGATAAAAGATATGTATTTTCGGAAAAAATACCTGTTGCGAATTCAGGAAAGAATTGATAAATTTGCAGCCCGGTAAAGCGCTGGTAGTTGAATTGTTGTTCATTATCATTTGCTTTCAAAAGCCTCGATGGCGGAATTGGTAGACGCGCTAGACTCAAAATCTGGTTATCGCAAGGTAGTGCAGGTTCGATTCCTGTTCGGGGCACGGAGTAAAAAATGAAACCCTTGATAGCAGCTGCTATCAAGGGTTTCATTTTTTTTGGGGGATGATACAGGGGATGAATTTATTTTTGAGGTTTGCCCTGATTATCAATACATCATAAAATCATTTTGTTGTTTTGCCTTTTTCAGTTTTTTCAAAAAAATGCTTTATTAAAATACCTACTGCACAACTATTTTGCCCGATTTTATTTTACCGTTACTCAGCACCTGATAAATATACATGCCGGGGCTGTAACTGTGTACATCAATACTGGTATGGGTATCATTATGTACTACTTGCTGATCCATTATCCTGCCGGTAATATCCATGAGCTTTATATTTACTTCATCTCCTTTCGGGAATTCGAAATTGAGTGTTGTATTGGCTGGATTAGGGTAAACCCTTATTTCAGTCCGAGCAATACCATTTCCACCATGCGTGTTGGCATGCCGTAATAAACCACCGCTTCCGCAGCAGGGGAGGCCAAGCGTATTGGTGCTGGCCGCATAATTGAGTACGCTATCCACCTTGCCAAGGCTGGCAGGGCAGGAACCGGCCGATTCGGGAGTGAATGGCGTCCATTTTGTTGCATCGTCGAAGTCACCGGCACTTGCGCCAATAAAGACATATTTATGGTGTGCTGAGCTGCCTATGTTGGCAATATAGGGTTCTCCTATCTCGTGCAGGCCGGAGGTTATGGAAATGAAGCCCGATGTATCGCTCGGTGCATAACCAATACCATGATAGAACGCCGGTGTGCCCGATGCTGAGATGGTGCAGCCGGGACACCTCACCTGTAAGGCATCCATGCTGTTATTGAGGTCTATGGTGCCGCCCCAGTTATAAGCATTTGTATATACCGTGGCTCCGGTATCGCTGCAATAGTGGCACATATCCAGATTTTCTTCACCCCCGTAACGCTCCAGCACATAGGCGCCCGGTTGCATGGTATCGTAAACGGGCACCCAATAGATATTGTTCACGCTATCCACAAGAAATGTGTCCGAAAGGTTGTAACAGTTGACAGCAGCGTTGTACACCACAATCTTGCTGCCTGTTGGCATGTTTTGCCATACACTGTTATATGCCAGCCGGTAATGCCCCTTGGTAATGCCAAAGCCTGATGCACAACCCTCTAAGTCAAAGTTCCCTGCATTATCATCTATCACCCATCCGCTCACATCTACGTAGGCTGAGGGAACCGTGTCACAGGCTGTTACCATAAACTCAGCGTATTCGCAGCCGGGGTATGCACCAGGTCCCTGCGATATTTCTGTAACAGCAAGTACGCCACGTGGGGTAGGGTTGCTATTATATCGTACATCGAAGGTATAATCGCCTAGTGGAACGGTTATATTGGTTAGTACTGTGTCAATGGTCGCCGTATCAAAACTCAACTGGCGCAGGTGGATCATTTCCTCAGGCATCAAGTTGCCGTCCACTCCATCATTCAAAGATATTTCCAGCCTTATCGTATAGACAGCCCCGCTATCTATCCTTATGCTATCGAGTTGCAGGGTATTGCTGCCGTCAAACGTTACCGATTTCTCGTTGCCGGTTTGAGTGATATTGCTACCATAGCTGCCGCCGGTTTGCCATACATCGTACAGGTCGCCGAGGTAGGCTTTTATTGTTACGAAACTGGATAGCGCACTGTAGCCAGTTCCGGGACAAAGGCTGAAATGATTAGCAAGTTGCAGGCTCACAGCCTGCGAGGCATCTTGACGGGCGTTACCAAAGGTTACATAGTAGTTACGGGGACCAAAACTCTTTGCCACCATTACGGAGCTATTTCGTGTTGAGATGTTATTGTTTCTTGTTATATTTAGTTTAGGAGAAACGTTTATTTGTTCGGTAGACGTCATTCCAGGATAGCTTCCTGAATGGTAATCAACTATCCTCGACAAAAAACAAAGGTCCATATGGTCATCAAAATGTGTCATCAGATAGTCTTGTGGATTGGGGGGGATGTATGTCTGGTGAACAATATAATTATCTCCAGGATTGATCCCCGGGAGAGTAAAACTCCCAATTGTCAAGCCAGAGGGGAAATGGGTGCCGTATACATACCCAGGCAAATAATTGCCGGTCCAGTCCCCTGGCCATATTTCATCGCCTCCGGCACCCCCCATCGTCCAATAACTATATAATGTGGGTATATCAGCCCCAGTGGATGGAGAAACAATACAACCTACATTTCTAACCTTTGTATATAAATGATTAGAGGACCCCGTGGTTGAGCCAGATGATGATGGCACCCATCTTGGCGCTTGGAAATCCGCACTATACGGGCTGGCATACCTATTAACAATATCGGGACTCAAACAAATTGTACTTTCACCGGCTAACAACATACCGTTCGCAGGCTCATCGTAAAAATCAAAGTGCCCGTCGCGGGTGGCAAGATCCCAACCTTCTGTAATGAGCATAGTATTTACATTTTTTGAATAAACACAACCATTCGATGCATCAGTAACCGAAAATAGAAAACTGATTTTTTTTGATAGAGATGGATTAATAAGGCCTAAAATAGTAGGAGTAAGTGAGATATAATCCCCAGAAGTAAGAAAATTAACATTATTTCCATGTAGCGCTGTCCAAAGATACGAATAGGATCCTGTACCAGCTACCGTAGCAGTAAACTGTGGGTTGGGCGCGGTAGAACCAGAAGAGCCCGGGACACAAAGTGTATTTATGTCAATGTCCGTAATGGTGGGATGTATTAGCCCTTCTTCATAAACAGTATTACTTGCCGACGAATACAATGTTGCAGGTGTATTCGCTGTACAAACGTCGTTAATAGCGTTAGTAGAATAGGAAACTGTACAATATACTGGATTGCCGGTACCTGCTAAATAGTCCGTATACGTCGGGCTACTGGTGTAATTGTCATAACCTCCTATATTCCAGTCATATACATAATCCGCACACGCCGCCGAAGATAACGTAGCATGATAGATGTTTGCTGAATTCGAATTGCAGTTAACTGGATCTGCAGTTATTGTAACCGAAGGCGGACTACTGCAAATCATTCGGCAGACTTTGTTCGTTGTATCATCGTCGATTATATATACGTTATCGTACGCATCAATTGAGACAAACATTAAGTCGTTAAAATCGGCGCTGAGGGCCGATCCCCCATCTCCGGAATAGCCATGTGTCCCTGTTCCACCAATCGTATTAATAACCCCGCTACTACCATCTACTTTTCGGATGCGATAATTCCATTTATCTGAAATATATAAATTATTTCCGCAATCTATTTTTACATCTGATGGGTAAGATAGTTGCGCGGCAGTCGCCAACCCTCCATCACCGTAGTATCCACTCACCCCTGTCCCAGCAACAGTGTTGATATTATTCCCAACAGTTGAGCTGATGCCAATTTGCCGAATTCGGTCATTACCTCCGTCAGCAACATATAAGTAATTTCCAGCAGCGTCCACACACATTCCAGTCACCGCACGTAGTAATGCACTTGTGGCTGCTACACCATCACCATTGTAGCCATAGGCAGAATAGCTTCCTGCGATCAATGATATTATATGCGATGTAGAATTATCGATTTTTCTAACGTGAGAATCATACCACGCAGAAAGGTATACATTTCCAACCGGATCAATAGCGATACAGCCTAAAGAGCCAATAACGGCAGCCGTTGCAGGGCCTCCATCGCCGCTATAACTTGAACTGCTTCCAGGAGCTACTCCCGCATACGTACTGATAACCCCTGAAGAATTTACCTTTCTAATACAAAAATTGCCCCAATCAGATATATATAGGTTCCCAACATTATCTATTGCCAAGTAATTAGGATTACGCATTTGAGCAGCCGTTGCAGCTCCTCCATCACCAGAATATCCAAAACTTCCACCTGCATAAACACTAACCGTCCCGGTTATAGCATCTTTTTTTGAAACCGACGAAGTAGAATTGACAAAATACATGTTCCCATATGCATCGAAAACTTGGTTACTATAATCTGCTGAATTTAGTGTAACTGGTAATACATTGATATTCTGTGCAAATCCATGTTGCACTAAAGCGGTTATCGCAATGATAAAACATGCAGCCACAAATGTCTTTTTCATAAGGTATTATTTTTAATTGTTTGCAATGATAAATTTCATAATACTTTTGTTGACTTTAAGTAAATATGCCCCCGCTGGCAGTTCACGCAGGTCGATTTTCGTATCGCCTTTCGAGTAGTAATTTAGTTTACCAGAATACAATGCCTTTCCATCATAGCTATAAATAAAATATCTGTTGCTGTCTGGACTGTTGTCATGGACGTTGCCTACAATGGTTATCTCGTTATGAGCAGGGTTAGGGTACACAACGAGTACTTTATCTATTGACGTGAGGGTGCTAACTTGCAATGTTGAGATACCATACTCTGCAACATACATATTGTATTTATAATATGAAATACTATCGCTAAGCTCGCCTGCTGCAAAAACATTGTTGTTTTTATCAACGCATAAAGCATAAATAGGCGGTTTGTTGCCGTACCCGACACTATGTGGATGCAAGCTATTAGTACCTGTTCCCAGTTCAGACCAAAAATTTAACGTTGAGTCATATTTGGCGACATAAGTTTCTCCACTTGAGTTAGTAAATGCACCGGCGGCGTAGACTTCTCCATTGTTCCCAACACATAAATCAAAAACTTGATTATTTGCATTCAATGCACTATCGGCATTACCAGTATTTGACCAAATATGCCCATCCCATTTAAAAATGTTGGTAAAAGATGTGCTGGACGCTAGGTGCTGGAAATTCACGGCGGCAAAAACATTAAAGGCGTCATCTACTCTAACAACAGTAATGTAAGCGTTTGTCATCGCTGAATCAAAACCCGCCCCAAGTGCTGACCAGGTGTTTGTAGCCTGAGTCCACTTTGCAACATATTTGTGCCCGGCAGTATCGGAAAATGTGCCGCCCGCATAGATATTCATACTATCATCTACACAAATACTATTGATAAACAAATTTGCATGAAGTCCTGGCAGTTCGCTCCAATAGCTTCCGTTCCATTTCGCTACATAAGATTCACCATAACTGTTGTAGAAATTTCCTGCAGCATATACATTCCCGCTGCGGTCTATACAAATGGAGTTAATAGTTCCATGAGCGTTAAGTGAACTCCCACCAACTCCTAACTCGCTCCACGATACGCCATCCCATTTCGCTACATATTCAAACCCATTCCACCAACTACTGCCATTGGTAAAAGCTCCAGCCGCATATACATTATCTTGCGTGTCAGTCGCAATTGAATTAATATTCTGGTTGCCGCTAAGCGCATCACTCCCCGTGCCTAATTTTGTCCAGATGTGCATAATATTATCCCATTTCGCTACATACGAATGACCGAATGTCGTAATGCTATCCAAAAACTGTCCCGCCGCATAAACATTATTTTTACTGTCCGTACATAGGGTCCGAATTTGGCCATGTGCTTTCAAGGCATTATCACCTGTCCCAAGTTCAAACCACCCCTGTCCCCAGCCTTCTCCACAAAAGCTTACCCAACAAACCAATATAAACAATGACTTTTTCATGTACATAACAGTGTGCAACAACTCTATAAATTTGTGTTAAAAATCAATGCGTTACCAAACTTAATGAATGTTTATGGCATTCGATACTTTTATTGGTTATTTTTTTTTTGAAAATAAAATAATTACTGCTCAACTGAATTTGTAATATTTGGCATGATTATTGCAAATAATAGCCCCGTGCATGTGGCAGCTTCACTCATTGCAGCTACATTACGTTCACCCTTCGCGCGCTCAGGAGTTCACTCCATTTCGCTTCCATTCGTTTCAGCCCCCACATTTGCACCGCACAGCAAGAATGGCTCGTTCAGTCATGCAGCGCAGCCACGCACAAAAAAGCCACCCGCCAGCGCATCATTCCTTCACTCGCCATACTTGCTTTCCAGCCAACCCACCCCGAGGTTAACGCAAAAAATTGTTCGGCAGCTTTTGCATAAGGAAATTCTATAGTTGTCTTTTATAGTAACAAAAACGGGCTAAAAGGTCCCGTTATAAATACGATCCGTAATGTGAATGATTGATTTTCGCCTGAAACCATTTACTGTAAAGGGTTTCAGCGAATTTTTGTTGTAAAAATAATGTTGCATTGTGCAACCGTTGGTGTTGTGTTACAGTATCACCAACGGGAAAAAGTATTTTCGGAGGATAAAAAAACCAGACATCAATCTGCCTATTGCCATTATCGACTACTACGCCATTTAAGTAGAAATTTGGGAGGGAAAAGGGAAGGAAATTTTTCCGGCTCCAAGGGGTGTTTAGTCCCTTGGAGCCATTCTATTTTAATCGGGGGGGATTGCCTATCGGCATCGGGCTATCCGCTGCAATTCCTCATAACGCACCCAGTCCTGTACACCCGTTCCTCGTTATTGCGGGATTTCCGCTACTATCCCTATCCCATCAGCGGAAGTCCTCTTTTTGTCTGCTACGCAGTAAGCGGACTTCTTTTTGATTGCCTGCCGGCGGCGGGTACTTTTTCCAAGGTATAAGTCTTGCCCGTGTCCTGCCGTCCGGATGGGTCGGGCGGATTTGGCGAGGGCTTGGAGCGGTGGCGAGGGCGGAGGAACGACCAGCTCCCCCGCTACTTTATCCGCTAGTTTACCGCCATATCATAAACAAAGTTGAAAATTTCCGAATCCTTGTTTTTTTGCGCTTCAAACGACTTTTTCAATTTCCCGTGTAACACCTCATTAAAAGCATTGTAGCCCAGCCACAAATTAGGCGCCTGCCCTAATAGTTTGGATTCCCTATAAATTGAGTCGAGAACTAAACGAGCGTTTAAAGATGGTTCTTCATTTTTCTCGCTTGCCTGATACATGAATAATTTTAGTTCTTCAGCGGTAACCCGTACAAATTCGGTGAGGTCCTTAATAGGACGTTCTGCCAGTACTTCAAATTTCCGCTTTAGGCTGTAATACTCATTATCTAAAAATCGAGTAATTAATTGGCTGATTTCCGGTATAACTATTTCACTTACATTTCCCCTGTGTTTAATGGAAAAGCCTATTTTGCTTTGTGCCACATGCAGCCCATTAGAACAGACTTCCCGAAAGAAACCAAAATGCCCCGCAGTTTTGCAGCTGCCATCATA
>CANCGR010000542.1 GCA_947377625.1 Gammaproteobacteria bacterium
AGATCGAATTCTCTTGTAATCGTTAATTCTTGTTTACCGTCATCGGCATTGATCTTTGTTTTTTGTTCCATACTACTTGCTTTTATATTTCTTCATTATGTTTTCTATTTTGTTGAACCTATCATCCCACATCTGGCGGAATGGTTCAATAAAATCGGCAACTTCTTTCATTTTATTAGCGTTTATGTGGTAATGAATCTCCCTGCCGGTTTGTACTTGTTTCAGTAATTCGCACTCTGTGAGTATTTGCAAGTGTTTTGAAACTGTGGGTCTGGCAGTATCGAAGTTGGCCGCAATTGCCCCTGCGGTCATAGATTGGGCAGCCACCAACAAAAGGATTGCCCTTCGAGTAGGATCTGCCAGTGCCTGAAATACGTCCCTTCTTAAATTCATTGCGTAGCTATTTGACTACAAATATATGCGTAGTCATTTAACTACACAAATATTTTTTGATTTTTTCGTTATACAGCTCTTGATCTTATTATACTTATGGTGCGTTGAACGGTATTTCGCTCTTTCAGAGCTTGTCCAAGTTCATAATTTCTTTCACAGGGCTGCACCCTGCGCTGATGTCTTACGTCCTTTCAGGCCTGATGAATTTCCATGCAGAAGTTTGCCGCGCTGCCTCCACACCCGGTTCGTCATTTTTTGATTTTTGTCAAACCACAATAGAAACCCTGACACTACCTTGCACCCATTAAACACTGGCATTTATGCTTCAAAAACTTCCCTGGCTGCTCATCTATCTGAGAATATTGCTTGCACCTGTCGCGGCAATATTCGGTTACTATAACTTGACTGGGGTGCCTTTTATTTTATTGCTGGTGATTGCAGCTATCTCCGATGTCTATGACGGTGTATTGGCCAGACGATTCAATGTGGAGACTGGACGACTCCGGCAATGGGATAGCATTGCAGATACCATCTTCTTCCTTGGTGTTTTTGCTGGCATGTGTATTTGTTATCCGGAAGTTGTTAGCCAATACGCGCCGGGCATCGGGATGGTAATTGGGCTGGAAATACTGCGGTATTTATTCGATTTTGCGAAATTCAGACGGGGAGCCAGTTACCATGCCATAAGTGCAAAGGTGTTCGGGGTTTCATTGTTGATCGCTACCATTGCTATAATGGGTTTTGGTGTTGCAGCGCCATTCTTCCTTATAGCCCTGGTAATAGGTATTCTGTCGGAACTTGAGGGGCTGGTAATTTCAATTATTCTACCAGAATGGACTTATAATGTGAAGCACATTGGTAAGGCTGTTAAGATCAGGAATGCGGCTTTATAAATGAAATTAGATGGGAACTGGCCTTATCGGAAAATCAGAAAAAGTAATGATGAAAGACGCGTTTAAGTAACTGCTATTACCTATTTTAGCTGATCGATAATCAGCTGTATAAACATGAGAAATATTATCCTTCCAGCCCTGCTTGCCACTGTTTTGATATTTTCCTGCAAAAAGAAGGACAACACTGGCAACGACAATAAATTGATGTATTCATTGAGTGGTATATCGGGCTACAACGTAACTCAATACCGTGACACCACAATTTATGTTCCCATTTCAGTGCTATATACTTCCGGATCGAAAGAAAGTGTTTCATTCAAGGTAACCGGACTCCCGGTGGATTGCACCATTGTGCCGGCTGAGTTTTCAGGAGTGCCTCCATTTGCTGTTAATTGTACACTCCATATCTGGCCCACAGTTGCAGGGGATATTCAGATAACTGTGACAGGTACTTCAGCGAAGGGTGACACTACGCAATCGAAGATCTCACTCAATTCAATAGCTACAACCAACTGCAGCGATATGTATCTCGGTACTTTTTCCTGCACTGATTCAATGTTTTACGCGTCGGACACGATGATACACAGCATAGGGCGGTCTCATCCGGTGATAAACCATGTGAGTGGCTCAGCCAAGCTCTATTTGAATACAGATGTACCTACCCGGCTAAACATAAATTGCAGTAATGACTCGGTCACGGCCGATGCCACTACCAGCACCCACATCACAACTGAACCAGGCCGGGGTTATAGAGACCTGAACAATATTTATTTCACCCAAATTGTCCATGTTGATAGTGTAAGTGAACCCTTCATCAGTCGGGTTCACTTAGTAAGGCAATAACATTCCCTTGCCTTTATATACTCACAATATACACTTGCCAGAAGGCACTTCTGTGTTCGAAAATTCAATACCCCAGGCAGCCATAGCTGTAAGAACCGGTTGCAGCGCTTGACCTGCTTCTGTTAAGTTATAGCTGACGTGTGGTGGCACCACAGGCTTCACTTCGCGATGCACGAGCTGGTCCATTTCCAGTTCCTTTAAACTTTGAATCAGCATTTTCTCGGTGATGGCTGGCAATGCCTTTTTTAGTTCGCCATAACGCCTGGTTCCACCAATAAGATGGTACAATATGAGCGCTTTCCACCTACCACCGATCTTGCTGAGTGTAAAGGTTACCGGGCACTTGTTAATGGCGATGTTCTTGTTTAGTTGATTGGTCGATGACTCCTTAATAGCATACATGCGAATACATACTTTTTGGTTAGTACTTGTAGAAAAGTAAGTGCAAATATACCTTTGTTTCACCAAAAACAAAATAAAGTATGAAATACATAGTAACAGGATCAACAGGAAATATCAGCAAGCCGCTAACAGCTCATCTGATTAATGCAGGTCATGAAGTAACCGTTGTGAGTAGCAATAACGATAGAAAGGCACAGATAGAAGCCACAGGTGCTCATGCGGCAATCGGGTCGGTAGATGATGTGGATTTCCTTACCAAAACTTTCAGCGGTGCCGATGCAGTGTATACTATGGTGCCCCCACGTATGGATGCAGCCGACTGGAAGGGGCATATTCACAATGTAGGCAAGAACTACGCAGCGGCTATAAAGGCATCGGGCGTTAAAAAAGTAGTGAATCTGAGCAGTATTGGCGCACACATGCCTGAGGGCTGCGGACCGGTTACTGGCCTGCATCGCGCTGAAAAGGAACTGGACGCACTGGAAGGTGTAGATGTAAAACACCTTCGCCCCGCTTATTTCTTTCATAACCTAATGTCGAACATAGGGCTCATCAAGCACCTCGGGATAGCAGGTGGCAACTATGGCGAAAACAGCACCATGGTTATGGTTCACCCGCGCGATATTGCCGCGGCGGCTGCCGAAGAACTACTTAACCCATCGTTTACAGGCAAGACTGTAAGGTACATTGCCAGCGACGAACGTACCACCAACGATATTGCCAGAGTACTGGGTGCTGCAATTGGCAAGCCAGAACTGCCATGGGTTAATTTTAAAGATGAAGAGTCTCTGGGTGGCATGTTACAAGCTGGCCTTTCGCCGGAAGTGGCAACCAACTATGTGGAAATGGGTGCAGCTATGGCAAGTGGTAAAATGGCAGCTGATTATAACAGCAATAAGCCTGCCCTCAGCCCAACAAAGCTCGAAGATTTTGCAAAGGAATTTGCTGCAGCTTTCCAACATTCATAACTAAGGAACGATGATAAAATAAAGCACACCAACTGTCTTGTTCTTTTCCATTTCTGCTTCGTTGAAAAAGTCCTTAAATAGCTCACTATTCGCAGATTTTTCGCCTCGCATAAAAGAAAAATAACTTCGCCATTTGGTGTATTTTATTTTATCAACGTTCCTAATTCAGTGCTTTAATTCTACTGGCCGTCCCGAAAATCGGGGCGGCTTTTTTATGCTTATGTAACAATGTCCTTCTATGATTCCGCAAATTTCCCAATTACCTCTTTACGATGTGTTAGCCCCCAGATGCGCATTTCATTAATGATGCGTTCCAGGGTTCGGCCGTGAGGCGTAAGCTCATATTTTACGGTCACCGGGCGAGTTTCCATCACGTTACGTTTTACCAATAAGTTGGCTTCGAGATCCTGTAACTCTTTGGAAAGCATCTTGGTACCTATGCCATCAATAATGCGCAGGATCTCCATAAATTGCAGCGCTCCGCCACAGTTGAGAGTGGTTATGAGTTGTATTTTCCATTTGCCACTGAGCACTGCAATGGTATCCATGGCTGCTATAAGCTCATCATCTTTAGTACAGGTTATATCAAGGGTGACTGGCTCTTTTTTTCTCATTGTTTAGGCGCTTCTACACAAATTTACACGAAAGTTCAAAGGTTAATTAGTTTCCCGGAGGGAAGTAGTTTCGCTATGGAAAGTTGCGTTATACCGAACCTGCCCTGAGGTAATTTTGACGGCAAATCAACCTAACTATGTCAGCTGTATTCACAGATTCCAATTTTGAGGCCCTGGTATTGGGCTCGGACAGATTATCGATAGTAGATTTCTGGGCCACCTGGTGCCCACCGTGTATTGCACTCGGCCCAACTATAGACTCACTTGCTGTTGAGTTTGGGGAAAAAGTAAACGTGGGAAAACTAAACTCAGATGAAAACCCCAACATATCCGTTGCCTATGGCGTAACCAGCCTACCGTGCATCCTGTTTATCTATGATGGAAAGGTAGTGGACAGACAAGTTGGAGCAGCGCCAAAGTCGGTGTTTCAGAAAAAAATTACGCGCCTGCTGGAAGGGAAATATTAAAGAAATTGCCGGCAGATATACTATTTGATAGTTCTTTAACGTTGTAGATACAGCCTGTAGATTAGGCTACATCCCTTAAAAACTATTACTATGAAATATGCAGTCCTTGCCCTGCTTACATTTACCCTCCTTTTTGGTGCGTGTAAAAAGAAAAACAGCAACAATGATCTGGTTTATATTCCGGGGACATTGTACGTAGGTCTCAAGGCGGCAACGCCCGCAGATTCATGTTTTAGTGTTGCTAACAGAGTGAATCTGAACATATTGGTGGTGAATGGTTATAATTATAGATCACCATTGCCCAAGGATAGAGTAACTGCACTCAAAAATTTGCTGTTCACCAAAAAGTATATCGACACCTTTCAGCCAGGCAGTATCCTGCCACTCATGACCAATGTCTATTATTCAGCATTGGGTTATATGTCGGTTGGGGCAATCCTTAACTTTATGGATACTGCTTCCCAACGTGACTGGATACAAACAATAGGGCAACTCAATCTTACTGAAGTAATTCCTGCAAACACCGATTCTGCAAAGACCATGCATGTGACTGTACCGGTTGGCAAGGAGCAGTATTACAAGGACTTGATACTGAAGAACAGTAATGTATCGTGGGTGATGTTTGACTATCAGGGCACGCAGTATTTACATTGATGAATGCGGCAACAATATTGCTCTTAATAATAAGGGAATCACCTGCGAACTATACCCGCAGATGATTCCCTTTCTATTTCAAAATAGGTAATCGCTTTTAGACACCCTCTGCAACCAGGTACCCCTGCCTGAACCCTATCGTTGCTTTTTTAACCGGTTCGGGCTTTTAGTGATAATTGAAGATCTCAGCAAGGGTAAGTGGCTGGTTAATTGCAGCAGTATTTCCTAATTTAATTGACAGCGATTTTGACTTATCGAGGGATAGTTTTCTGAACTCGTAACGTGCTATAAGCCGCCCTTTTCTTAACAGGGCATCATCGACCATTGACACGGGGCAATTGAATGTGCAGATAACCTGTACGTTCAGAAAGTCGGACAAGAGCCCATCGGAAATATTGAGCATACTGGCTACCGGAGAATCTGAGCCGGAGGTGCGCTGGGTAATGAGCCTTTCGGCATCTTCAATGATCAGGACACTATCTGGGTTCTCGATCAGTAGTTTGATAAACTCGGGGTTGGCAATGTGCTCGGCAAGGTTGGGTGGAATGAACATCACCTTCTTCCTGATCTTTCCTACCAGGTAGCGGAGATAGGAGGTTTTGCCGGTTCCCGGTTCGCCATGTAGCAAGACAATCCCCTTATCCTGGTGCTTGTTTAGCCGCTTGCGGATAAGCGCATCCATTTCCCTGAAATCTTCGTTATAATGAAGTCCGATATCCAGCTTAACACGCTTCACTTCCATTTCCATTAACTGAAGGCCGTCCTCGCCCTTACCAATAATGTTGATCTCCTGCGGTTCCTGCCTGGCTCGTTTTTTGAAGCTGGTTAGTTTTTCTTTCAGTTCCATTATGGTTGCTGAAGCCGATGGGCTGTAGAATATGTCGCAGTACTCTTCGCCCAGTT
>CANCGR010000543.1 GCA_947377625.1 Gammaproteobacteria bacterium
TCGGCATTTAATCCTGGGTCTATTGTTATGTTTTTAAGCAGTGACCTTGACCGGCTGGAGCGAACAGTGATCGATTCGTCATTCAGTATTTTTGTTGAACCAGCGTTTTTCAAGATGCCCTATGCACCCAGGTTGTATAGTGCCATCAGCGCATCATATCAGTTGGTCGCTACCAACGGTAGCATGGTATTGCTGAGAAAGAGGGATAGAGCTATAAAAATGGAAACGGCCATACATGACAGCTTTGCTTTGTTTCATAAAAGCTATGATCAAAACACTTCACCAATTACACGAGTAATTGCACTGGATTCTATTGAAATTGATAAGGCTTTAAGACAGTCGTCCTGTGCCCTGGAAGTGTCTTTTAACTCAAAGCTCAGAATTTACGACTCATTATCACTTTTCACCGATGACAGCGACAATATAAAACTGGCCGACCTAACTTGCAATAAGAATTATTGGTTTGGCAAAAAGCAGAAAAGGGTAGTACTCTCCGTACCAGCCTACGAAAACACAACGCTAAAAATAGATTTTGCTCCCGGTCGCGCAAATATCTATCAGGATGGGAAATTGCTTTATGAGCGATCTGTCTCCGTCTCAGAGAGATCATGTAGTCGTCTATTTTTGGGACAACTTTCCATTGTCACAGGTCATTGGGGTGGCGTTACTAAATTGGTTGTTTATCAGAAGCCTGCCAACAGCCAGAATTAATTTGGATGATCATTTCATGAATTAAGGAACGTTGATAAAATAAAGTACACCATCTGTCTAGTTCTTTTCCATTTCTGCTTCGTTGAAAAAGTCTTTAAATAGCTCACTATTCGCAGATTTCTCGCCTCGCATAAAAGAAAAATAACTTCGTCATATGGTGTACTTTATTTCATCAACGTTCCTAAGTACTTGAAAGCAGGATAACGGATTACCCACCCAACCTTTGCTGCCATTTATCCGTCTAATTTGTTGTAATGTTCACTGGTTGTGGTTTCTGCAACAGACAAAAATAAAAATATACCTCATGAAAAAAATCCAGATTTGCATATGCTTCTTTTTGTGCATTTTCTTTACGCATGGTAACGCGCAAATTATAACCACTTTTACTGGCGGCGCAGGTACTTCGTATGGGGGAGATGGAGGACCTGCCACAGCTGCCTTACTTAATTCACCATCCGGTATTGCCTCAGATGCATCGGGCAACGTTTTATTTGCCGATCTGGACAATCACAGGGTTCGGAAAGTTAATGCGTCTGGCGTTATTCATCTTGTCGCCGGAAATGGGGCTGGTTATTTTAGCGGTGATGGTGGCCCGGCAACCGATGCCACGTTGTTTTCCCCGCAAGGTGTAGCAAAAGATGCGCTCGGCAACATTTACATCGCTGATACATGGAATAATGTAATCAGGAAAATTGATACTTCCGGCATCATTTCCACTTTTGCCGGAACACCTGGTTTTTCCACTTTTGGCGGCGACGGCGGCCCTGCCACTGATGCTTGGTTAAAATTGCCTTATGCCATTGTCTTTGATGCATCCGGCAATTTGATTATATCAGATCAGGGTAACCAGCGCATCCGCAGGGTAGATACCGGAGGAATAATATCAACAATTGCCGGCATTGGTTCAGGAGCCTTCAGTGGTGATGGAGGAGCGGCTACAGCTGCTACCTTTAATCAGCCAGCTGGACTCGCAATTGATGCAGCAGGCAATATTTACGTTGCCGATGTTATAAACGCGAGAATCAGAAAAATTAACACCTCCGGAATTATTAATACCGTTGCCGGTGACGGAACACTTGGCTTTGGCGGGGACGGTAGTGCTGCAACTTCAGCCGAATTATATCAGCCAACTGGTGTATTTATCGACGGTTCGGGCAACCTGTTAATAGCCGATATGGTTAATCAGCGAATAAGAAAGGTGAATAGTTTTGGGGTAATTTCAACAATTGCCGGAAATGGTAGCCCCGCCCTTAGTGGCGATGGTGGCCAGGCAACAGCGGCATCTTTGAATTATCCTACTGCAATCACAGGCGACGGTTCTGGGAATATCTATATTTCTGACGGTATGAACAACAGGATTAGAAAGGTAAGCCCATCGGGTATCATTTCCACTTATGCCGGGTCAGGGTCCACGTCTTACGGCGATGGCGGCCCCGCAAGTGCAGCACAATTCAAGCAAGTACAATATGTAGCAGCCGATAAATATGGTAATACGTTTATTGCAGATGCGTACCACCACAAAATAAGAAAAGTCAATGCCGCGGGCATAATAACCACAGTGGCGGGTAATGGTATAGCTGGCTTCAATGGCGATGGTGGAGCAGCAACGGCAGCTTCTTTTAACTGCCCAATGGGCATAGCCTTTGACAAGGCTGGAAATATGTACGTTACCGACATCCTAAATAACAGAATAAGAAAAGTGGATACATCCGGTATAATCAGCACGTTTGCAGGAAATGGTAGTACGATATTCAATGGAGATGGCATTGCGGCTTCAAGTGCGGCAATAAGGAATCCCAACTTTATAGCTATTGATTTTTCAGGGATTATTTATATTGGCGACCAGAATTTCAGGATTAGAAAAGTAGATACATCGGGTATTATTACGACCATTGCTGGTAATGGCGTACCAGGTGTAAGTGCCGATGGCACAATTGCAGCCATGGCAAAAATCAACCAGCCATACGGGCTTGCAGTAGATAAAAAGAACCGGGTTTATTTTGTAGATAAAGACAAAATTCGGACAATTGATACGCTGGGGGCACTCGTTACCATTACTGGCGCTGACACACAAGGCTATTACGGCGATGGCGGGGCAGCTACCAACGCTACATTTAAAGTAATATGCGGTATCTCGTTCGACAACTACGGTAATCTCATGATTGGTGACGAAGGTAACGACAGGTTAAGGATCATAGATACGAACGGAATAATTAATACGTTAGCTGGAAACGGAACGAATGGACATAGTGGCGACGGTGGGGCGGCAACAGCCGCCGCTGTCGGAAGGCCTACTATCTCATCTATGGATATCTATGGTAACGTATACATAGTCGAGGGCATAGATTACATCAGGAAAATCGCTGGCCCGCCATCCCATTTATCAATTAATGAAACAGCGCCCGACTTTAAAATGCAGTACTATCCGAATCCTGCTTTCGCCGAACTATGTGTTCAGAGCGATGAACTGCTTAAAGAGTTACAGATTATGGATATTAACGGCACAATAGTTATTGACAAAAAATTGGAGGCCAATACCACTAAGATTGACATAGGTGAACTGCCCGTTGGCGTTTACGTTATTGTAGTTAACGGAAAGCACACTGGAAAAATAGTCAAGAAATAGCCCTCGGTGCCTCAGATAGCAAGACATCAGAACTTTGTGTCCTATTATTTGCTTGGGGGTATTTTTGATACAATGATTAGGTTGGATAGCGGAATCATTGGCTCGGAGTTGGAATTTGTTTTGTCATAATCACAACTCACTTAAACACCTGGTAAACCACAAATGCACACAAATAAGCCAGCCCCAGCATATAAGCAAATTGAATTGCCGGGTACTTCCAGCTTCGGGTTTCGCGCTTTACTATGGCTATCGTGCTCATGCACTGCATGGCAAATACATAAAATATGAGTAACGAAAGCCCTGCTGCCAGGGTATATACTGGTGTGCCATCGTCGCGGCGGGCATTTTTCATCTTTTCTTCAAGTGTTTTTGCACCCGTGCTGGCGTCGCC
>CANCGR010000544.1 GCA_947377625.1 Gammaproteobacteria bacterium
AATTATATTTCAGAAGGAATTTTTTCAACATGGAGAAACACCGGATTTCAAGCGCTGGACAAAGCGCCTTAATTCCGACGGCCTCGACCAAATACCATCCTCCGAAAGTCTTAATCCCAAAGACTAGAACAAGTCTAGTCGTCAGACTAAACGTCCCAGAATAACACAGACTCGATCATACTTAAATATAAGCGTATCAAGACGATGCGTTTAAGAATTTGTATATTTTTTACGATAAGCTGGATGATAGGATGGTATTTAGGACGTATGTTGTGAGAAAAAATATTTGGTATTTTTATTTCGTGATTTTAATTTCATCACTTGTTTTAACAAGTTGTGATTTTAATTTATTGGGCGGAAAAAAATCACAGCTGGGTGAAAATTTCGAACCTGGAAAGCGCGTCGAATCGAACGCTCCGCCTGTGATCACTCCCATCGCCAATTTCACAATGGATGAAAATGATATTCAATCGGTCTCGTTTCAAATTGCAGATCCAGATTCTTTTTTAATGTGTTCAAGTATTTATATCAAAGTCAAATCGAACAACACGGCACTGATTGATTACAGTCAAATGACAATAGGCGGAGCTTTTCCGAATTGTATTTTAAGAATGTCACCGAAAGCTTTTCAGTTTGGAACTTCGCAGCTCACAGTCGAGCTTTATGACTTCTGGACCATTGTCAGTACATCGTTCACTTTAAACGTTGTTCATGTTTTAACACCGGGACCATTTTCAATTATCGATGCCGAAGGCCAGGACCGCGCAGTTGCGGTGACATGGTCAACACCCACGAACATGACAGGAACGTCGGCGCGTTACACAGTTTATTACCGTGAAACGGGATCAGCGTCGGGTTGGTCGCAAATTACTCCGGCGGCTTCACCTTACACAGTCTCAGGATTAGTCAACGGTCAGTCGTATGACTTTTTTATTCGCGCGCAAAATTCAATTGGTTTCAAAGATACAAATATTGTTCAGGCGACGCCAACAAAATATAAATTGCGTGGTGTTGAATTTGTTGCGGCCTCTGATCAGTTCGGAACAACGACGCCATCGGCACCGCACCCTGCAGGATTTATTACGAATGCAACCATTGTGAGTAATATAGATACGTCTGATGCGAATTATCCGGGATTGGTTTATTCGACCAATGAAAACCCTGTGAATACGTCGGGCACGTTGCCGTCGTCTTATTTAACAACACCCTCAGGAAGTTATCACGTTTACATGGACTCTCAGCAAAATATTATCTCAGGAGCTGGACAATGATGAAAAAACCATTGGTCGCGTATTTATTTTTGGCCTCGATTCTTAGTTTGTTCCTTGCGGGACAGAACGCAGAATCGCAACAATTGAATTATCACGGTCGTATCGTTGATGGTATTACAAATTTAGGAGTTGCAGGAACACGCAATTTTAAAATTCAAGTCCGCACACCTTCAGGTTTAGCTGACAACTGTTTGATGTACGAAGAATCAGTCACAAAAAATTTAGTGAATGGTGTTTTTGTTATTACATTAAATAACGGTGCGGGAGTTCGTACCGACGTCGGCGGGACATTATATACAGTTCAACAAATTTTCAGTAACAAAAATACTTTTGGTTCATTTTCATTCGTAGGTTCACGTTGTACCAGTACAAATCCGTTCACGTATACTCCATCAGCAACAGATAATCGCCGTATTTATATTTATTTCGAAGATCCCATTGGTGCTCCCGGTGTTTGGGAGCCATTACCAACACAAACCGTGGCTTATGTGCCAGGTGCAGTAGAAGCGCTAAATGTGGGTGGTTTTTCCAGTGATGCTTTATTCAGAACTGTGGATGCTTTAGGAAATCCAACGCCGATTGCGGCAATTACTCCGGGGCAGTATTCAAATTTAATGTCGATTGCGACAGGTACATTCGTACAAAATGCTGTGCCCGGAACAGCTGGTGCAGATTTTAATATTGGTGTTGCGGCTTCGCCGACGGGTTCAACGTTAACATTTAATATTCCTTCATCTTCAGCTGCAAATCGCGGTTTGCTGACTCCGGCGGATTGGACAACGTTCAACGCAAAAATGCCAAACACTTCGGGTGCTGTGACTTCGGCATTGGGTTATACTCCGTTGAATCCTGCCAATAATTTATCTGAAGTTTCAAGTGCGCCAACAGCAAGAACAAATTTAGGTTTGGGAACTGCAGCTATTATGGATGTGGCTCCTGCTGCGACGGCCGCATTACCAACAGAAGTTGTTTTGGGTGATGATCCACGCTTAACAGGTGCGATCGTCAATGGATCAGGTGCCGGTGGAGATTTATCGGGTACATATCCGAATCCAACGGTCGCACAAGTGGGTGGTCAAACTGCGGGTCAAATTAATACCTCGGTGAATGACACGATTGCGGCAACAAATTTGTCAACACCATCAACAATTGTGAAACGTGATGGCTCGGGAAATTCAGCATTCAGTTCCGTGAACGCCACAAATTTTTCTGGAAATAATTTTTATGTTTACAACACAGGTAACGTGAATCGTGTGCAAATTATTGCACCGACGCCACAAACCGGTGGAAATTATACGTTAACATTACCTCCTGATACAGGTGCTGCGGGTTTGGTTTTAGGTACAAATGGTGCGGGGGTGACGTCGTGGATTAATCCATCAGGCACATCGGTCACAGCGGTGACGGCAAGTGCGCCACTGGCTTCGTCGGGTGGATTTACTCCAAACATTTCAATCACTCAGGCAGGTGTTGCGGGGAATGGTTATTTATCATCAACTGATTGGTCGACTTTTAATAACAAACAAACTTCGGCTTTAACAACGGGTCAAGTTTGGGTGGGTAACGGTGTCAACGTTGCCACGCCTCAGTTTTTAAATGTTTCAAATATACAGTCATCATTTGGCGGTAACTGGTTTAATGTTGGAAGCTCTTGTGCAGCCGGAGAAATTTTAAATTATTCGCCAGTCACAGATCAAGTCAGTTGTTCGGCGATGGTGATGACAGGTTCACAAGTTGCAACAGCATTGAATGGTATTATGACCGGTGATGCGATAATCACAACCGGTGGTGTGATTACAATTGGTAATAACGCTGTCACAAATGCAAAAATTAATTCTGTCGCTTGGTCAAAAGTGACCGCAACACCGACAACATATTCAGGTTACGGAATCACAGATATTACTTTGGCCAATGCGGGTGGAGTGAATTCCGTTCAAGCGGGAACTTTTGCTGGGCGTCCGGCTCCGGCCACTGTGGGTTTGGTTTATTTTGCAACAGATACAAAAGAAATTTGGTACGACACTGGAGCCACTTGGTTGCGTGTGGGTTCAAATGCCGGTCTGGGTGGAACAGTGACAAGCGTCGCGGCCACAGCTCCGTTAACAATTTCAGGAACAGCGACACTAAATCCAACAGTTTCAATGCCCGTGGCCACAGCCGCTGTTGACGGTTATTTATCAAGTTCTGATTTTTCAAATTTTGCTGGCAAAGTGAATCGCGCGGGCGACACGATGACCGGCGCATTAAATATGGGTGGCAATAATATTACTGCTGCTGGTAACATTGCGATGAGCGCCAGTAAAAATATTCAGATCGGTGCTTATGCGGCAGATCCTGCATGTACCGCGCCAGATGCGGGTAAAGTTTGGTATCATACTCCATCAAATTCATTACATTATTGTGATGGATCAGCGGTGCAATCCATCGGTTCGTTATCGGGTGTTGTGACAGGTGTGAATGGTTTAACCGGAGCGGTGACAATTAATTCAGGTAGCACAGGAACTGATTTAAATATCGCGACAGCTGGGGCAACTGTGACTGTGAATATTCCAACATCATCTGCGGCGAATCGCGGATTGGTGAGTTCGACAGATTGGTCAACGTTCAATAATAAATTAAATACAAGTTTTTCAAACGTGTCAGGCACACTGGGCGTAGCCAATGGTGGTACGGGCGTAACGACAGTTCCTACGAACGGACAATTATTAATTGGCAACGGAACAGGTTATACAGCGGCAAATATCACAGGAACTGCGAATCAAATTTCTGTGACAAACGCAGCGGGTTCGATCACTTTAGCGACGCCACAAAATATTAATGTGGCGGCATCGCCAACATTTGCGGGAATGACCTTATCTGGTGTGACCGGAAATACTTTATTACGCGCAAACGGAACCGGTGTTATCGCGAACGCAACATCAGCAGACATCACTGGATTATTAGGCTATACGCCAACAACGAATGCGTTGCCAACAAATCAAATTTTTGTAGGTAATGCAGGAGTCGCAACAGCGGTTGCAATGAGTGGTGATGCCAGCATTGTCAGTTCAGGTGTTTTAACTTTAACAACAGTTTCAACAGCGGGTACTTATACAAAAGTGACGATCGACAATAAAGGTCGTGTGACATCAGCAACAAATATTTTATCATCAGATGTAACAACAGCATTGGGTTATACTCCGGTGAACAAAGCCGGCGACACGATGAGTGGCGTATTAAATATGGGCGGCAATAATATCACGGCCGCTGGCAACATAGCGATGAATGCGAACAAAAATATTCAAATCGGTGCTTATGCTGCAGACCCTGCGTGTACAGCTCCGGATGCGGGTAAAGTTTGGTACAATACAACAGGCGCAGGATCGCTTCGTTACTGTGATGGTGTTACGATTCAATCATTGGGAACAGTGGCTGGAGCTGTTACAAGCTTAAACGGTTTAACAGGCCCAGTCAGTGCTGCAACGGGAACAACAGGAACTGATTTTAATATTACAACATCAGGTGCAAACGTAAATTTTAATTTGCCATCATCATCAATAGTGAATCGAGGATTGTTAACATCATCTGATTGGTCAAATTTTAATTCTAAACAAGCCGGTTCAACTGAGTTAACTGCAGTTGCAGGATTGGCAACAACAGGTTTTGTGAAACGTACAGGTGCTGCAACTTATTCAACTGTGGCAAGTATTGATTTAACAAATTCGGTCACTGGAGTTTTGCCAATTGCAAATGGCGGAACAAATTCTGCGACAGCCAACGGTGGATTAAATAATTTATTACCAACTCAGGCAACGCACGCAAATAAGTTTTTACAAACAGATGGTACAAACACATCTTGGCAGCCGATCAGTGCCGTGGCTGTTACAAGTGTAACCGCTGCAGCAACAGCGAATAATCCGATTGTCATCGCAGGTACTGCGACAGCTCCGACGGTGGATATTCCGAAAGCAACAAACACGGTGAACGGTTATTTATCATCTACAGATCGGACATATTTCGCGGCGAAACTTGATCCGGCCAATAATCTTTCAGATGTTTCGACACCCGCAACTGCACGAACAAATTTAGGATTGGGCTCTGGAAATTCTCCGACATTTACGGGCGCAACATTATCAGCGTTAAATACAAATTTAGGTTTCGTCAGAACAAATGGAACCGGCGTTTTATCAACTGCGATTTTATCATCAACAGATGTGACAACAGCATTGGGTTATACTCCATCAAGTAATGCATTGCCATTGAATCAAATTTTCGTCGGTAACGCTGGTGGTATCGCCACAGGTGTACCAATGAGTGGTGATGCATCGATTTTAAGTACAGGTGTCGTTTCATTAAAACCGACAGGAACAGCGGGAACCTACGGTGGTTCTGCAGCGATTCCGATTGTTACAACAGATTCAGCAGGTCGTGTGACAACGGTCACAACAACGACATACCAAGACGCAACAGGTGCAGCGAAAGGTATTTTATCCGTTGGAAATAATTTACAAATTGCTGGTGGAGTTATCAGTTTACAAAATGCAACTGGTGCCTTAACGGGCGCGTTGACTTCAGCGGATTGGACTTCGTTCAACAATAAATTATCGACAACATTACCCACCGGCCAAGTATGGGTTGGCGCTGCGGGCGTCGCTGTTCCACAGTTTTTAAATAGTTCAAATATAAAATCAACAGTGGCTGGTAACTGGTTTAATATCGCGGGCGCTTGTGCGGCCGGAGAAATTTTTAGTTACAGTGCTGTGAATGATCAGGTGACATGTTCACCGATGGTGATGACAGGATCACAAGTCGCTACCGCATTAAGTGCATTGATGTCGGGTGATGGCACAATCACAAGTGGTGGAACATTTTCGATTGCAAATAACGCTGTTACAAACGCGAAAATATTAAGTTTAAATTGGTCAAAAATTACAAGTGCATCTTTACCAACGACAATTGTTGGTTACGGAATCACTGATGCGATTTTAACAAACGCAGGTGGCGTGACTTCGATGCAAGCCGGAACAAATGCCGGAAAACCTGCTGCGGGTACTGCGGGCCGTATGTATGTAGCGACAGATACTTTTGAAATTTATCGTGATGATGGTGTATCGTGGGTCAAAGTCGGATCTGCAACAGGTTCGGGCGGAACAGTGACAAGCGTGGCCGCAGCGGCTCCGTTATCAATCACAGGTTCAGCCACATTAACGCCAACAGTGAATATTGCAAAAGCCACTGCAGGTGCAGATGGTTATTTAACATCAACTGATTTTACAACTTTTAATAATAAATTAAGTAATTCATTAACGAACGGAAATATTTGGGTTGGTAACGGATCAAATGTTCCAACAGCAGTGACGGTTTCTGGTGATGCATCAATCAGTAACGCCGGCGCATTAACATTAGCTACAGTTTCAACAGCGGGTACATACACAAAAGTGACGATCGATACCAAAGGTCGTGTAACGTCGGCAACAAATATTATTTCTTCCGATGTAACAACAGCGTTGGGTTATACTCCGGTAAATAAAGCCGGCGACACAATGAGTGGCGCATTAAATATGGGTGGCCAAAATTTAACAAACACGGGCGTCATCAACATGGCATCCAACGGAAATATTCAAATTTCAAATCGCGCCGCAGATCCTGCGGGTTTAGTGGCTGCAGATGCAGGTCGTACTTGGTACAACACAACATCGAACGCATTGAAATATTATGACGGTACAACGATTCAAACATTGGGTTCAGTCGCCGGAGTTGTTACCGGAGTTAATGGAATCACAGGAGCTGTGACAATTAATTCGGGCAGCGCAGGTACAGATTTAAATATCGGTACAGCAGGTTCGACTGTGACTGTGAATATCCCGACATCGTCGGCAGCAAATCGTGGATTATTGTCTTCGTCAGATTTTACAACATTCACAAATAAATTAAACACAAGTTTTTCAAACGTCACCGGAACATTGGGTGTTGCTAACGGCGGTACGGGCGCAACAACATTCACAGCGAATGGAATTTTATTAGGTAACGGAACAGGCGCTGTGACAGCAGCACCGGCCATGACTGACGGTCAATTATTAATTGGTCGCACAGGATTGGCTCCAGTGAATGCAAATATCACGGGAACAGCAAACCAAGTTTCAGTAACAAACGGTGCAGGTACAATTACCTTATCGACGCCACAAAATATTCATAGCGGCGCTTCACCAACATTCACAGGGATGACATTAAGTGGAGTGAACGGAAACACACTTGTTAAATCAAGTGGTGCAGGTGTTTTATCAAATGCAACTTCGGCAGATATCACGGCGTTGTTAGGATTAATTCCAGGAACGGTGACATCAATCACTGCGGGCACTGGTTTAACTGGCGGAACAATCACAACAAGTGGAACAATCGGATTAGGAACTGAACTGGCTGCGATCAACGGTTTGGCAACAAATGGTTTTATGAAGCGTAATGCTTCGGGATCATATTCAACAGTTGCATCAATTGATTTAACAAATTCAGTGACAGGCACATTGCCAGTGGCCAACGGTGGAACAGGTTTGGCTGCGACAGGCGCAAATGGTAACGTGATGTATGTTGCCGCAGGAGCCTTCGCAACAGCAACTCCAGACACTGCAGGGTTAGTTGATAAAACAACAGCACAAACAATTGCAGGCAATAAAACATTTTCAAATAATGTTGTGATGGGTTCGCCGACAGCGTTGTTTCAATTAACAGACAACACAACAAATACAATTTCAATGAAAGCTCCGCCAGTTGTGACTCCGTACACAATGACATGGCCAAATGCAGTGGGAACTGCAGGCCAAGTTTTATCAACAAGTGCAACGGGTGTATTGTCTTGGACGACAGCTTCAACAGGAACAGTAACAAGTGTCGGTGTATCGGCACCGCTTGTGTTATCAGGTGTAGCTTCGGTGAATCCTTCAATTTCATTACCTATGGCAACAGCTGCAGCGGATGGATATTTAGCCTCATCAGATTTTTCAACATTCACAAATAAATTAAACACAAGTTTTTCAAATGTTTCAGGAACATTAGGCTTAGCGAACGGTGGTACGGGTGCAACAACAGCAGCTGCAGCACGTACGAATTTACAATTGTCTTCAACTGACAGCGTAACGTTTAATGGATTAACTGTTTCAACGGCTCCGACATTTACAAGCGTCAACGGGAACACTCTGATTAAAACAAATGGTTCAGGTGTTGTATCGAATGCAACCAGTGCCGATGTAACAACATTGTTGGGTTTTGTTCCAGCAAGTAATGCATTGCCAGCAAATCAAATATTTGTAGGTAACGGATCAGGCGTTGCAACAGCAGTTGCAATGAGCGGTGATGCATCAATCGTAAGTAACGGAACAATCACATTAAAACCGACAGGCACAGCAGGAACATATGGTTCAGCATCGGCAGTTCCAACAATCACAACAGATTCTGCGGGTCGTGTAACGACAGTGACAACAAATGCATACCAAGACGCAACAGGTGTTGCGAAAGGTATTTTACAAGTTGGAACAAATTTACAAGTCGCAGCTGGCGTAATTAGTTTACAAAATGCAGATGCAACTCATACAGGTGCGTTGACATCATCTGATTATTCAACTTTTGCTGCGAAACAAACTGGTTCTGCAGAATTAACTGGTTTAGCGGCCTTGGCATCGAACGGTTTTGTTCGCAGAACAGCAGCCGGAACTTATTCAACAGTTGCAAGCATTGATGTGACTTCGCAAATTACAGGTGTCACTCCAATCGCCAACGGTGGAACAGGATTAGCAGCCACTGGAGCAAATGGTAACGTGATGTACGTGACAGGTGGAGCGTTCGCAACAGCAACTCCGGACACTGCGGGTCTTGTTGATAAAACAACAGCTCAAACAATTGCAGGAGCAAAAACATTTTCAAATAATGTAGTGATTGGTTCGAACACGGCATTATTTCAATTAACAGACAACACAACAAATACAGTCAGCATGAAAGCTGCCAACGGAACAACATCATACACAATGACATGGCCAAATGCAGTGGGCAGTGCCGGTCAAGTCTTAACAACCAGTGCGACGGGTGTATTGTCATGGACAAATGCAGCTGCGGGTACAGTGACATCAGTGACTTCGGCAAATGCTGATATTGGAGTAGCAACAACAACATCGACTCCGGTGTTGACATTAAATTCTGGCTTAGCAGCCAGTCAAATCGCCAAAGTCGGCGCGGTTGGAATTGCAAATAACACAGTGATCGTTGCAAATGGTGCGGGCGGTCTTGCGGGTCAAGCGTTAACGAATGGTCAATTATTAATTGGTTCAACCGGTGCAGCTCCGGTGGCAGCAGCCATCACAGGAACAGCAAATCAAATTACAGTGACGAACGGTGCAGGTTCGATCACGTTAGCAACTCCACAAGATATTCACGCAGCGGCCTCGCCAACATTTACAGGATTAACATTAAGTGGATTATCAACTGCGGGATTCGTAAAAAATTCTGCGGCCGGAGTTTTATCGGGTGGTAATTCAGTGGCATTATCAACAGATGTGACGGGCACATTGGCGATCGCAAACGGTGGTACAGGTGCTGTAACTGCGAATGCCGCATTAAATAATTTATTACCAACACAAACTGGTAACAACGGTAAAGTTTTATCAACGAACGGTGCGGGTACGACGTCTTGGATTTCTGCAGCAGTTGGTACAGTGACATCAGTGACAGGCACAGCTCCGATCAGCGTAGCAACGGGCACAAGTACACCGGCGATTTCAATGACTCAAGCCACAACAGGTGTTGATGGTTATTTATCATCGTCAGATTTCACAACATTTAATAATAAGTTAAACACAAGTTTTTCAAATGTTTCCGGAACATTGGGTTTAGCCAACGGTGGTACGGGTGCAACAACTGCAGCCGCTGCACGTACGAATTTACAATTGTCTTCAACAGATTCAGTCACGTTCACAGGCTTAACAGTTTCGGGAGTGAACGGAAACACACTTGTTAAATCAAGTGGTGCGGGTGTTTTCTCGAATGCAACCAGCGCAGATGTTTCAGGATTATTTGGATATACACCAGTGCGAAGTATTGCAGTA
>CANCGR010000545.1 GCA_947377625.1 Gammaproteobacteria bacterium
ACATTACCGCTGTCTTTCACAACGAAAGCATTCGGCGCAAACGCAGAACCAGCTTTAATAATATTACCACCCGAACCCACAGTATTTTCAGAATAAAATGTGGCGACACCATTGGTTGCATCGGCGTAACCAGTGCCTGCACCGATCACTGAAAAAGCTTGCGGCTGCGATGTGTTTACAGAAATCGGCTGGTTATTTGCAGTAGTTGCAACTTGCGAAGTTGTCATCGACGCAAAACCTGCGATACCAGCTTCGGATGTAATTCGTGAAGCTGACCAGCCTGCGGCCCAATCTGTTGTATTATTAAATGCCGCAATAAAATCTGAGACTACAATTTGCGGATACGCCCAATTTGTTGAAGTTGTTCCTAATAAAATAACTTTGCTTGTGCCATCGTTCGCTAATCTGACTGTTGTAAATGGAGCATTGCCACGAATTTGCGAAGACGGATTGTACCACGCACCGTCTGTATAATTGTATCCGCTGACGTTTACTTCCCATGCACCGCCTGATGCACTGTAATCATAACCGCGAATTGTGATATTCATCATCGTCGTCGAATTCAATTTTGCAGACGGCAACGTAATTTTAATTGTTCCTGTAACTGAAACCGCATTTTCTGTGTATTCAACTACATTTCGATAATGACGAATCAATCCTGCATTTGAATTTTCTGTTGCACCGGCAATAGATAATTTTGCACTTGGTGTTGTTGTACCCACACCGACGTTGCCACCCAGCGGATTCAATGCGATCGGATATGAACCTCCATCGGCTGTTGAATGTTTTGCTTGAAGCGATGTGGTGAAAGGACTGGCCAGTTGTGTATTTATCGCAAACTGCACATGCCCCGGAGTTCGCAAATTTAAACTTGCAGGATCATTTGCATTCAATGAAACATTATTGTAATCCGCCAGAATATCTAATTTGCTGACTGGAGTATTTGTTCCAATACCAACATTACCCGCCTGAGGTTGTAAAACAATCGGTCCCTGACCAACGCCTGCAATCGTACCTTGAATACCCATCGGACTTGTTGAGCTACCCCATCTGGTAAAATATAAACCCGTCGCATTTGTAGTGTTGCTATTACCCACATACAACTGCGTCGACGTATCGACTGCACCAGATACATCCAGTTTTGCATTCGGAGATGATGTGCCCACACCGACGTTGCCAGAAGAATCAATACGCATTTTTTCTGTCGCCGACAGCGCTCCGTTTTGTGTTGTCAAAAAACTTAGACCACTACCCAAGTTTGTGCTTGAATGATTTTCAGTTGCAACACCTGAAATGTATGCCGTTGCAACAGATGCAAACCCAGATCCATTATAAGGTCGACCACCCATCGCCCACATATTTGAACCCGCTGTCCAAAAACCTGGTGACGACAAAGTTCCACTCGCCGATCGTGCGATTAAACCTGCACGAGCACCATACGCATCGATAGTAATTTGCCCAGTATTTGTATCTACGACATGCAAACTACTTATCGGAGCTGTCGTTCCAATCCCCACATTACCATTTGCAGCGATTCGAATTCGTTCATTATTTCCACCGGATGCAAAAATTAAATCTTGTTCTGCACGTAATGATAAATCCGAAGATGTTCCTGATGTTGTTGCAGCTCCGGCTCCACCACCCAAATAACCCAGAGCTGTATCATCAGGTTTTTTAAATGTTCCATAATTTGTTAACACGCCAGTGTCTTTAAATCCGAACCAACCTGTTCCCGAAGTTGTTCCATTGATTCGACCAGAAATATTTAAGGCTCCGCCGATACCGACGCCACCATTCACAACCAGCGCACCTGTTGATGGTGTTGTTGAAACCGTTGAATTCGTGATTGTCACAGGGCTTGCTGTGGTGACAACACCAGTGCCCGATGCAGCTAATGTAATATTTTGATTCGTACCACCCGCAGAAATATTCACCGCGCCGCTTGATCCCGTGATCGCACCGCCACCAGAAACACCTGACGATGTCGTCCAAGATGTTCCATTAAAATAATCATTCGTATTATTTGTTGTATTATAAATTTGTAAACCCGTCACCGGTGATGAAATCGCATCACGCTGAACAGTTGTCATTCGTGGTAATAAAAAACCTTTTGTCGTCGACGTTAGATCTAACATCGCAGTTGCCGCCGGAGCTGTTGTTCCTATACCGATCGCTCCGTTACTTAAGATTCGTAAACGTTCTTGACCAAACGTAAAAAATTTTAACCCAGCATTTCCGGTGATCGCTGTTGTTGCCGAAGTGTCTTCGATAAACGAAGCAATTCCGTAACTGGGCAAAGTGATATTTTGCGCTTGATTATTAACATGCGTGAACGTTGTGTAATCGTAAACATTCGTACCATACGAAGTATTATCACTTGATATTGCTCCCATTTTTATTGAACCGAATCGAGCTTCACCAGCAACATCTAATTTGTAAAGTGGCGTTGAAGTCCCCACGCCGACATTACCTAAGTTATCTACAATTACACGTTCAACCATGCCTCCGCTCATTCCGCTTGCGGTCAGTATAGTTAAATTTGAACCAACAGGAATTCCGCTTGATGCAGTACCGACTTGAGTCGCCTTAATAGAGGCTGAATGTAAATTCGATCCGTCTAAATTTGTTCCCGCAATAGCAAATTCACCCAGTTGCTCTGTCGCTATTGTCGGGCTGGATACTAACGGATCATCGCTATGATTTTTTATTAATGATAACCCTGCAACGGCTTGCCATGTCGTATTGGTCGAAGAAACTCTATTTTTAATATAATGTTTTGTATAATCTGTACCCACTGAATCTATTGATAAAAGATTTGTCGGTGTTAATGTCCCAATACCGACATTACCGCCTTTTAAAATACTCAATCGCGTGGGAGCTCCGCCCGAACCAGAATCAATTTCTCGAATTCTGAATTCATCATTTGCCAATGACGAATTATTTGAAATATCCCAACCATCAGAAGCACCTGCATTGTCACGAAGGACTTGAATATAGGATCTGCTCGCATTTACTAATCCGTTGGCGCGCGTACGTTGAACAACTGTTCCGGTGTCTTGAATATCTAATTTTTGCGCTGGCGATGATGTCCCAATCCCCACATTACCATTCGCAGCCACTGTCATTTTTGTTGTGTTGTTTGTTTTTAAATTTAAATCTTGATTATCATTTGTTCCAATATTGGCCGCTGCACCGAATGAATTTCCATTCTGCACAAAACCATTCGCACTTGAAATATCATTTGAAGTTATCGAAGAAAAATTTGTTAACGCCGTTACCCAACTTAAAACTCCACTGCCGTTATTTGCTAAGACTTGATTATTGGCACCTTGAGCATTGGGTAATGTTAAACTGTATGAGGTTGTTATATTTGGCGATTGAAATGTGACAATTCCTGTTGAAGCACCCGTGATACCAACACCATAAAAATTTGAAATTCCAGATCCATCACGCTGAACCAAAGTATTATTCGAGGCCGCTGTGTTAAAACTTAACCACGACGAATTTGTTCCATCCGTTTGTAAAACTTTTGATGATGATTGTGTTGGTAATAAATTATTTAATGCACCATTCGCTGTCGTTGCATTTGTTCCACCATTCGCAATGGGTAAAATTCCGGTCACGTCTGTTGATAACGCGATTGAACTTTGTGAAGATAATATTCCAGTCGCTGATTTTATAAAACCATCTGACAAACCACTGGCTGCTGGATTTAGCGGAGTATAACCTAAATTATTTTGTTTATTATTAAACGTCGTAAAATCTGCGCTTGATAAATATCCGTCTGTTGAAGCATCTGCTTTAGCTAAAGTTATATTCGGAGTCGCTCCTACCGTTGCTGATAGCGGTGCACTGGCGGTTACACTTGTGACTGTACCAGCTCCGCTTGCGATATCGATTCCGTTAATTTTAAATTTACCAGAAATACTGACATCACCTGAAACTTCTAATGCATAGGCCGGCGCCGTCGTACCAATACCTACACGACCTAAATTATCAACGCGCAATCTTTCATTGCCAGCGCCATCTGCTATCAAAATATAATTACTTAGGCCATCAATCGAAGCGCCATAATTAGAACCAATGACCACATTATTTGATCCTGATGTTATCAAATTTCCAGCGCCGTAACCTAAGCCGACATTATGATCGCCAGTGACTAAGCCCGCAAAAGCATAACGACCAATAGCTGTATTAAATGATCCTGTAGTGCTTGACAGCAATGCTCCACGACCGACTGCTGTATTCACATATCCTGTCGTGTTACTTTGCAAAGATTCATTACCTACTGCTGTATTATAAAATCCCGTTGTGTTTTCTTGCATCGACAATTTACCAATCGCAACGTTTTGATCGCCGGTCGTATTTTTATTCAATGCTTGATATCCAAAACCCATATTAAAAGATGTATCCGACATTCCCTGAGAAACAAAAAATACATAACTTGAATCTAAAACTCCACCGCTTGCGGTGCTTGTTGTGTAACTCATTCCTGAGTTCGCAATACCTTCAGTCACTTTTGCGACATACCCAATAGTTTCAGACCACGTATCAAAATCAGTTGCACGTGTCCATGCGCCAGACGAAACAACGTAAACACCGTGCTGTGCCGAATTAAAAATAGTTTGATTTTTAACTAACACACGATCGCCATCAACAAGCGCTACGCCATCAACAACTTGATTCCCAGATAATGTTACTGGCAAAGTTGTTGCCGCACGAACTAAATAAAATGTTTGTAAATTTGCTGGCAACCCGCCCGCCGCTCCTGCTGTGAACCATTCCCATTGTTGAATTGCATTATTCCAACGTAATGTTTTTCCGTCTTCAGTCACCGTTGGATCTGCTGATGTATTGGCGGCATTTTTTAAACCCAATATTTTATTGCCGCCTAAATTTAAATTTCCAGATAATGTTCCGCCTGTTAATAATAAATAGTTATTTAATGTCGAAGGATTCACTGGCGTATATGTTAATGCCATTGAAATATCCACTGATGTCATCGTTGAAAAATTTGCTAATTTGTTATTGAAGATCGTAAAATCACTTGATGATAAATATCCGCTTGTTGCTGCATTAGACTTTGCTAAATCAATTGTTGGATTTGATCCTGACCCACCAACTATGATAGGGTTATTTATTGACGCAGCAGCAGTCACTGATGTCACTGTGCCCGAATTTGAAATGTCATTACTTGCAACCCATGCGCCACCGTCCCACTTAATCACTTGACCTGTGGTTGCTGCAGATTGATTTATTTTATCAAATGTTATTGCACCCGATGAGATTTTTGCGGACGTTACGGAATTATCTGTCGGTATTCGTTGATCTGCGAATCTGCCATCATCGCCCGCGGCAACTGTTCCCGCTGTTGTTCCAACATTTAATCCTGCAGAATTTCCAAAACCTGTAATATCGCTTGATGACAACGTCACAACACCAGTTCTGCCCGCAACACTTGTTACCGAACTGGCTGCATTTGATGGCGTAAATCCCAACGCAGTTGTCACATCCGCCGAATTAAAATTCGATGCAACCCAATTTGTACCGTTCCACTTTATGATTTGATTTACTAACGGCGACAATCCCGCAATTTCTGTTAATCGGGCGCTGGATGCTTGCGGCGTATAGGTTAATGCTGTTGTTACATCTGTTGATGTAATCGTTCCACCACCACCCGCAGCGCAACTCCAAACACCAGCAATTTTTGTTAACACATTCGGCGCCGTACAATTTGGAACATCCGCTTTTAATGTAAAATCTGAGCTGACTAAACCACTTAACTTTGAAGCTTCAGTCGCAAACATCGCAAACGGTACTGAATTTAAAGTGATCGGCGATAAAGTATTCCAACCACCGCTACCGGCGTATTGAAATTGGATAATTAAATATCTAAGATCTGCGGAACCCGGATTAGGAATTGTTCCGCCCTCCAGACATGTTAAGGTTAAATTTTCGTTACTGAAAATATCTTTCAATGCCGTACCACCGCTGGCTGGATATATTCGGTTTGCAAGGCTTGCACCGAATTGAAAATTCACCAATCCACCAGAGCCTGTCATATCATAGGCTGAATAAGATTCTTTATATAAAGTACAACTGTTTGTTGAATTTCGATAAGTAAATACAAAATCTACATTGTTCGATTCAAGTGCCGCACCCGTTGAAGTTTTAATGCGGGCTTGAAAGTTCAACGTCCCCGGAGCAGCAAAAATATTTGCCGCAAATAAAAATAAAACTGTAAAAACGGTTCTAAAATTAAACATTTGATAACTTGTCGGGAAAAAAAATGAAACACTTTAGGTCTTGTCTCAGAACGATACGCACAAAATAAAAAAACCAAGATCCATAACAGATCTTGGTCGATTTTTTAATTTCTGAGCAGAGTTCTCATTTCAGCGGAGGTCAGTACGCCGTCCACTCAGGAAATGAAGGAAACTCGAAACCTTGACTTAATTAAACTTAAAATCAACTTTTAAAATTAACCAATTAATTTTAAAGCCATCTGAGGCAATTGATTCGCCTGTGATAATGTCGCTGTTGTACCTTGTAACAACACATTATTACGAGCTAGATCCGATGACGACATTGCAATATCTGTATCACGGATACGTGAATTTGCAGCGTTCATGTTTTCATTCATTGTACCGATCACGTCGATAGTTGAAGTTAAACGATTTTGCATTGCACCCAATGTGGCGCGAGATCCGCTGACAGACGTTTGCGCTGTATCTAAAGCCGCTAAACCTGCACGAGAACCTTCTTTTGATGAAAAATCTAAATCAGCAATACCTAAATTATCTGTTTGCACATTCGACACAGATGAATCATAAGAAATCCAATCTGTTTTTTCGTTTGAACCCGTACCAACGTGAATATCATAAATACCACCAGTACCATCTAACAATTTACGTGAACCGAATGTTGTTGAATCAGCCACACGCTGAACTTCAGCTTTCATTGCATCAACTTCTTTTTGAATAAAGCTACGCTCTTTATCGCCAATTGTATCTGAAGAAGATTGAATTCCCAATTCTCTTAATCGTGTAATAATATTTGAAACTTCACCCATACCTTGTTCCGCAGTTTGGATCATTGATATACCGTCGTTCGCATTTCTTGAAGCTTGTCCGAATGAACGGATTTGCGATTTCAAGTTTTCACTGATCGCTAAACCTGCAGCATCGTCGCCTGCGTTGGTGATACGTGAACCCGTTGATAACTGGGCCATACTTTTTTGCATTGATCGCGCATTCGTAGTCATACTACGTTGAGCGTTTAATGCCGGCACGTTTGTTGTAATTCTCATTCCCATTGAAGACCTCTTTCGTTCAGAAAACTTACTTTGAAGTTTTCTTTTGTACATGTTGGTGACCTGCACTCGGTTTAACTTTCACCTGCGATCGATTCCAATTTAGCAGTCACTCTAAAAAGGTCTCTCAGCGGAAGTCTCGTCGAGTCTGAGTCGTTGTTGTTGATGTACCTTTCGGCGAGTCTGTGTAATGCTTTAGTCACGTCGAGCAAAACTAGACCAAAGTCTTTAGCAAACTGGACCTTCGTATTGAAAAATAGACGAACAAATTGAAATTTTCAGGACCAACGTCTGGAAAAAACCAGATCCACCATGCGTCGGGTCGGTCTGTCTACGGACTTTTTGACGACAGACTTGCGTCTGCTCAGACGAAAGACGCAGTCTGGCCCAAAATTCATTCGTAAAAATAAAAAAGGAATCATTTCTGATTCCTTTTTTCATTCGTAAATTAAATTTTT
>CANCGR010000546.1 GCA_947377625.1 Gammaproteobacteria bacterium
TTCCAGTTATTGTCGAGGCTCACAAATGCATCGCCCATGCCCTTCAGCAAGTGTTGCAGTTGAGCCTTACTTTCATTAATGCTTTCCTCTGCAATTTTACGGTCGGTGATGTCACGGAAATTTCCTACCAGGGCTCTTACATTTTCATCTTTAATAAGATTTGTAGTAGTACCTTCTACCCAAATATAATGGCCATCCTTATGTACCATTCTGTTGCGCCCCCAAATAGGCACGCCAGGGTTTGCAAGGGCAGTCTCCATACGCTGAACAACATCTGCAATGTCATCCGGATGAAAGAAGTCAACGGCATTTTTTCCCTTTATTTCTTCAATTGAAAAACCAATTATACGGACAGTGGAAGGAGACAAATACAATATATTCCCATTTTCATCCTTCATAGAGATGAAATCGAAGTTATGGTCTAGTAATGCCATGAACTTCTTTTCAGCATGGTTTAAATCCAACGAACGTTCTTCAACCTTTTGGGCTAATTCCTCGTTTAATCGTTTGAGCTCTTCCTCGGCATTTTTACGTTCAGTAAGATCTCTGGTAATCTTAGAAAATCCAATGAGTTGACCATTATCGTCATGAGTGCCCGTTATGACGGTGCTGTTCCAATATAACGAACCACCTTTCCGCAGCCCCCATCCTTCATGTGTTGCCTTGCCCTCGTTTCGGGCTACCGCTAATAGCTGTTCAGGTAACTGTTGATCCCGATCCTCCTCTGTAAAAAAAACACTAAAATGCTTGCCGACGATCTCGTCTTTTTCATAGCCCTTGATCCGTCCCACGCCCTTATTCCAGTTCTCAACTATGCCCTCCTCACTTAAGAGCAGAATCGCATAATCTTCGATCTCTTCCACCATTCTCTGGTAACTTTCTAAATTTCCTTGCATCTATTTGAGTGAGTTGAGAACAATGGGTACACTTTCAAGACGTAATATAAAGAAAAAAGTCTTTTACAGTATACGTTTTGCTATTCAATTTTGCCGGTTTTGCCAATAATATTTTCTAACACATCCCTAATTTTAGTAATCATGTACTAAACATAGCAAATTAAAACGAATATCAACCAATAAAACTGCATTTTAATATGCAGATCAATCATTTACAGCCATATTTTTACAATATTAATAAAATAAATCACATTGAACAGTAGGTCAACTCCAAAACTGTTGGAAAACAAGTTTTTAAATAAAAATTCAAACTGCGCAAAAAACGCAGAGCCAATACACCTTAAAAAGCAAATTTGAAACCAGATATCAATTGCTGCGACTAAGAATAAGCTTCCGAAACTCCCTGCCAATATCCCTGAAAGATTGGAAATTCAGGGGAAACTCAAGGATTACGTGGAGTATACTCAGAAAATACAATACAGTAAGACCAACCCGATAATTAGTTAGGTATAACCCAATTGCCAGCAGCCAGGCAACCAGGGTAATGACCAGTGAACGGCGGGGAACTTTGTGCCACTTGATCACTGTGGTTTTACTGAACCAATTGAGGTAATGATAGGTATAGGCATAGGCGATGAAGCGGGTAACCAGAATGCCGGGGCCGGAAAAAATAATATCATTATTAGTGGCATCCTGGTGGAGGAAGATGGCAAACAATTGCCTGTTCAGTTTCAGAAAACCAGCATTGTAAACCTCTAATACGTAACTACCGGCGGTATTTACCGGGTGTGTATTTACCATAAAGAGCCCTACTCCACACAGCACGAATGCCACCAATGATAAAATACCGGAAATACTCTTGCTTTTAAGCGCCCCAACAAGTATAAACAGTCCGGTAAACACAAATACATGAATGAGTGTTGGAATAAACAGGGTAAAAATGAGCGCAACAAAGTACTGGGTCATGACAAGAAAGCCCAAACCTACAACCAGAAGGATGGAAATTGCCCTTGCCCAGGTATCTTTCACAAAAACAAGAACCGCAGCAGTGGCAAAGGAACCAAACAACATAACACCTCCCACACCCAGCGCCCGCTGATATAAAGGGGAAGTTGCAACGTCGGCACTTTCAGCTATGTTGTAATAGAGTCTTATTAACGTTGGAAACAAGATGACGAGCGACAGCACTGCCAGGATCCAGAGGTCGTACTTACCGGGGGAAAAATACTGACGCTTATGGAGCCAGGAAATTTCGGTGAGATAGTGCAGCGGGCCAAGGATAGCATAAGAAAACAGGAACAGCTCAAACGGTAAGAATATGGCCACAATACCCGAAAGTATCATAAGGCCAATATTCAAATAGTTGATCTGATCGGTGGTCATTGCATGCGGTTTAATGTTATGCTTGCAGCTGGGTGCATTAATACTTTACCACAAAGGCCGCAAGGATAGTTACAAAGGACACTATATTTAAGTTAACACTAATAAATTAAGAGCACAAAGTTCAAATAAACCGAGAAGGCCTTAGTTTTGCCCATTAGAGCAGATGGTCATTGCGAGGTACGAAGCAATCTTAGATGCTTCATTGTCAATGTTTTGTAAGTTTTCGTCGTACCTCGCAATGACCGTGTAATTTTATTCCCAACGCCCAAAAATATGCCATTCGTAAAATCTTTACCCTTGCAATGGTAACGCTTCATTTTTTGGCCTGTAAAACAGGAGTATACCGGTGCCGGCAATAAACAAGATCACAGAAATGATCTCGGCCTGGGTAGGATGAAAAGAACCTATAGAATAAGTGGAATTCACCCTGATCAGTTCAACACAGAAACGTTCAACGCCGGCAAAAATGAGGTACAGTGCAAACATATGTAAGGGATATCTGAGCCGCTTTCGCAATACCCACATCAATCCAAATATTGAGATACCCAAAATAGCTTCATAAATAGGTGTCGGAAAAACAGCCACGGGCAGCACATTGCAGTACTCGCCTTTACAGCCTGCAATAGGCATTCCTTCGTAACCTACATTATGAGGGTAGTTCATCGCTACCGCCCATCGGGGCAGGGCTGAGGGCGCCTCAAAACTCACACCGGGAGTGCCGCGGGTAACATCGGCAATATATTTTGCATCGGTGGGGGTTGCAGCCCTGAGCACACCATCGGCCTGGGTTATGTAACCCGTATTATAAATACCCCAGTCGCCATCACCGGAAAACTGGCAACCTAGTCTGCCGATACCATAAGCCAACATAATAGCTGGGGCAGCTGCGTCGCAGAGGTGTTTGAAAGCAATTTTATACTTCCTGGTATAATAATAGAGTACAATGGTGGCTACAATGAACCCGCCATAGAAGGTCAATCCGCTGCGGGAGAACAAGCTACCAACTGGGTCTTTGATAAAGTCGCTCCAGGTTTCGAAGGCATTGAATATCTTGGCACCAATAATACCACCAATAGCCGCCGCAAACACAATTTCCGTAATCAACTGGTGGGGGTACATCTTCACCTCCGTCATTACGGTTTTCGGGGCATCGGGCCGCTCAGCTGCTTCCGGATTTTTGATCTTGATCATTTTTAAAACCGGCTGCAGCAAACCCAGTTTTTCTTTTCTCTTCAGCTCGGAGGTAGTGGCCCTGGCTGCTGCGATAAAAGCCAGCGCCACAAAAAAACCAAAGGTTTTAAATATACCGAGCCACGAGGGCATATCATGCTGAAACAATGCTTGAAGCAGGTACTGAAAATCAGGATACATGCTGTAAAAGTAAGCCGATAGCGTGAGTAATAAAAAGAGTAATTAGTTAAATGGGTTGAGGTTGTAGATTTCGCGCGGAGACGCAGTGGCGCGGGGCTCATTTTACGTGGATTGGGTTTGGATTTAAGACGCAAAGGGGCTGGGGTGGTTTATGCTAATTTGGAGATTCGTGGCGGCGGCGGCGTGTGTCGAACTGGGGTGATTACTGATAACGGGAAAATGTCTCTTTTTCGCAAGCAAGGACGCTTGGACCGGTTGGGAGAATTTCAGACCAATGGGTAAGAGCAATGGCTAAATTCTCAATAGTCAGCACTATTCTCACTATCACACCCTTAACTTTGTACGTGGTGCCTACAGAAGTACCAACCCTTTTAACGAATCGTTATACATTATAAATCACACTGAATTCATATAACTGACCATTCTGTTTACTTAGACCGATGTTTGGAGCTTGCTCAGCTGGCCGCCCTGGAGGGCGAAAGTGCTGTAGGCAGCCTTGTAGTGTTGGGTGATAACATTATTGGGGAAGGCTACGAACAAAGCAGGCAGAAAAAAGATGTGACTCGTCACGCAGAAGTAGTGGCGATTTTGGATGCAATTGTCCGGAACGGAGACTGTAAAGGAGCAACGCTCTACAGCAATGTCGAACCCTGTATTTTATGCTCTTACGTTATTCGCCATCATAAAATTGCGAGAGTAGTATTTAATAACTACTGCGGTGAGCTGGGAGGCACTCATCATCCCTTCAATATTTTGACGACGAAAGACATTGGCGCATGGACTGCTCCACCGGAAGTCATCATCCATCCTTGATTTTATATACATACTATTGTACCGCGATAAAATTATTGGAAAACAAGTCGTAGCAACATGGAGCGCATTGTCCTCTAATCTTATACTCCGACAACGAAGTAGTAATTATTCAGAAGTAACACTACATAAAGCTGCTATTATTGTTCAACAGCCTGAATTATCCTATCATAGCCAGTATAAGGGTGCAACTCCATAATTTCAAACGAAATCAGGTTCTTTTCTACCAAGGGTAGTTTCCGTAATAATTCCTGTGCCTGCGTTCTACTGTCGCACTCCAATACAAGAATGGCGCACTTTTCTTCGTTGAAATAATGTTCGCGAAGTTGCTCCGCAAGGTACATTTTATATACGTCACGGGCTTCCTGTACCAGTAGTTCTTTGCCAACAGAACTCCAATCTACTCCGGGAACTTCTTTCTCGATTGCCAGTATTTTCATAATTTCAGGTTATTGAAAGCAGCTAATAACTACATCGAATTTAAGTAAATATACGCAATT
>CANCGR010000547.1 GCA_947377625.1 Gammaproteobacteria bacterium
GATTTATTGAAACCGCGTCGAGGTATGGGTTTAGATTGCAATATTCTATTTTGTACAATTCCTTGAATTTATTTTCTAATAAGAGTGCTGTGTTTTCACGCCATTTTTTATAAAGATCAAGTTCATTTGATTCGATTCTAGATGGAAGCGGGTAGATCATGTATGGTCTAAAATCATCTGAATTAACTCTGTAGGATACCCATTTTTTGTAGACGTTTAAAAGATTGCTAAAGCTTTGACTATTTGGTGTAAAGACAGTGATAATTCTCTCTGGCATTATCATTGTGCAAATGCCAGCAATGTCCGTGAGGCCAGTTCTAGAATCAATTAATATATAATCAAAATTGGCCTCTAAATATGTTATCCAAACAGGAAAGAAAATGTAGTGATTATCAAAAAATATTCGCCAGTTAAACGTTTGGATTTTTGTATTGTAATCTTCATCGAGAGTTCCAGCTTTAAGTAAATGAAAAAATGAATCTCCCAAAGCAACCTCAATAAGGTAGTCGTGAAAATTCTCTTTAATATAGGACTCTACTTCACCATCTACAATGTGTTGAATGGAATCAACAAAGTCAATCAGGCCTGCTTTGTTAATCTCTGACGGATTAAAATAGTTCTGAAAATAGGTATGTAACCCCGGGGCTTCTAAATCCCAGTCAATAATTAGAACTTTTTTATTAGCATGTTTAGTCAGGTAGCATGCGATGTTAGCTAGGGCCATGCTTCTCCCGGTTCCGCCTTTATAAGAATAAAACGTAACTATTTTGCCTTTTTTATTCATTTTGATCATTTTGGGGACTACATACTTGGGTATTTTCTCTTAATGTACTCGTAATTTTCATTGAAGTTAAGTTCTGGCCTTGGTATTGGATTTATTGCCTCTAGCCCTTTAAATGTTCGTTTCATTTTATCGAATCGCTTATTGATATCTTTAAGGGCTTCATTGAGTATCTTACAATTTTTGTTCAATTTTAAAGTCAGTGTTAACTCACTAATATCTATGTAGTTTCTTTCGTCGAATAATTTCGGCATTGGGGTTTCAATTTCTTCAATGTCATTATGTTTGATAATAATCGGAATTATTTGATAGCAGTCTTTCTCCTTAATTTTCGAGTTAGTTTCCTGAAGTTTTTTTGTTCGAGCCTCTTCATGTTGCATAAAATATGACAATTCCCAGGTACAATAGGGGTGGTCTTTGCTAAAAGATATTGGCACATAAAAAAATAGTAAGCATAAACTATTTTCTATTGCATCGGCAACTTCGTCGGAAATGCCATCTCCTGGAATAATATTGCTTTTATCCAAAAAAACATCCTTACCTGAACACTCCTCGCTTTTTTTTAGGTGACGATGGAAGAACTTGGCACAATCGCTACACCAATCTATTCTTCTGTATGAGATAAATCCAGTATATTTTAAGTTCATTTTTCATTTAATTATTGGTGAAAATAGTAAATTATGGAGTTATAAAAAAGGAAAAACTCTTTCCCCCAGCCCCTTTCTCCAAAGGAGAAAGAGGAGCGCTTACGTCTGCGCTGTCGCGCAGGGGTTATTGTGGCACATTTTGTAGGTAACGCGCATGGTGCGTTTATAGATATGTGATAATTTTCAGTTGATTTTGTTGTGTAGAGACGCAATGTTTTGCGTCTCCACAGCGGGTGTTGTAATTGTATATGTGTTGTGTGCACCTGTCGTTTGCCCGTGTTGTGTAGAGACGCAAAACATTGCGTCTCTACCGTTGGGGGTACATAGGTGTCCCGCACCTTTGAGGTGTGGCACTCCTGCACACCTGGCTGGTCAATAAATTGCAGCTACTTCTTTATTCTCTGGCGGGAAAAGTGTTGTTTTATTTTGCGGCAGGCTTCGGTGTGGTTGATGGTTGTGTGGTAATCGGTTTCGTTGTGGCAAAAACGGCGTTCGGCGCGGGGAAGGTACCACTGGAAGAGGTTGTATTGGAGCCAGTTGGTGTTGCAGGGGTGGCCGTTGACTTCGGTTGTGTGGTGTTGGTTATGGTGTAGGTTGAATAGTAAGCCTTTGTGCTTATCGAAATCTTCTTTGGTGATGGGTGGGGGAGGTGTTTCAAGTTGGGTTTCCTTGGTTGTGGTCGTGGCGTCTGTGGGGGATGCGGGTTGGTGTAGGGCTGCTTCGTGTGTTTCTGGTGTGTCTTGCGGGCTACCTGCCTGGAATTCTTTGTACTTTGCTTTTATGGTTTTGCTGAGTTCTTTGTCTTGTTTGGCAATGAAGGTGGCAAAGGCAGTGATGGCTTTTTGTCCGTTGAAGGGGTCGGCGAGTTTTTTGAGTTTGGCAAGGCAGTTGATCAGCCGGCATAACATACCGACTTCTTTGAAGGATGGGAAGCGGCTGTTTTCTTCACGCTGGGTGATGGATCGCTGGAATTCGAGCAGCTGGTTACTGAGCTGGGCGAATGCCATGATGAGGGTTGTTTCGAGTGTGTTTTCGGAGGTGGTGCGTGCTTGTTCCATTGCTTTTGTTTTTATACTGCAAAGGTGTGGCGGTTGTTTAGATTTTGTGGGAGGAAAAATACATGATGTGACGCTTTCCGGCACACCATGTAAATTTTTTTTGTGGATAACGGGTGTTATATAGTTACTAATGAGTGAATTGATTATTGTTAATTTATTTATGTGTAAAAATGAAATTAGCAGGGTTGGAAAACTTAACCGCCGAGTAGCGCAGAGTTTCGCAGAGCTTTTTTTTGAGTTTGGCAGAGGGCGTGGGGGCGTGCTGTGGTGTGTTTTGTGAAGTTCGCAAAACGACGTGTAGGGTATTTTATCACCCTTGAATCCCGCCAACGGGCGTGATTCGGCCCCACTCTTACAATAAGAGGGGAGCTGTTGCTTAGCGCCTCATTTTTGCTACAAAAAATATTAAATAGTACATATAAATAGTTGATTTACAAATCATAATGCGCTAATCGGCAGCTCCCCTCTTATTTTAAGAGGGCACAGCCTTATTCGGAACGAATAAGGCAGGGTTGATAAACCACAGCAACCAGCACAACCAATACAACACTATTCCTTCTCAAACTACGGAGGGGATGACAGAATTGGATGGGGTTTACCATTTGTTAACTCAACGTGCATATCTAATGTTATTAATTTTCGCTAAAGTGCTGAATGGCCTCTTAATAGCTTATCTTTAATCCATGTCATTGATTTGCGGGAGACTGCTTAGGGCAATTTTAGCTGCAAACCGGGGACAAACATTTAATCATAATTAATAGTATTGGCATATGCCTAAGAAAACAAAAACAAAGAAGAAAGAAAATAGTTCGGGTAGGGAAACACTTACCGGCAAGCTCGAAATTACCCGTGGTGGGATGGGGTTTGTAATAGTGGAAGGCAGGGAGAAAGATATCATCATCAGGCGCGACGGCATGACTAATGCCCTGAATGGAGATACGGTTAGTGTGGAAGTTCGCGGCTTTGCCGACAATAATAAAAGACAGGAAGGAACAATTACAGGAGTAATCAAGCGCAAGCAGTCGGAGTTTAGCGGCAGGGTAGAGGTGCATCAGCATTTCTCCTTCCTGGTGCCCGACAGTGATAAAATGCCGGTGGATATTTACATTCCCCTGCACCTGCTCAATGGCGCTAAAAATGGCGACAGAGCAATTGCCAAGGTGGTAGAATGGACCGGAAAGACCAAGAACCCGGTAGGGGAGATCACCAGCATACTCACCAACCAGTCGCAGAACGAGATTGCCATGCAGGGCATTCTTACCGAAAACGGTTTCCCGCTTACTTTCCCAGATGAGGTGCTGGAAGATGCAGCCCGTTACCCGGAAGGCATTGATAAAAAAGAAATTAAGAAACGTCGCGATATGCGCGATGTGCTCACCATGACCATTGACCCGGCCGATGCCAAGGACTTTGATGACGCCCTGTCATTCAAGTCACTCAAAGGTGGCTGGTACGAAGTGGGAGTGCATATTGCCGATGTGGGTCATTTTATAGAAACCGGTTCTGCGCTTGACCAGGAAGCCTTTAAACGGGCTACCAGTGTGTACCTGCCCGATAGGGTACTGCCCATGCTGCCGGAACGTCTTTCTAATGAGCTGTGTTCTCTACGCCCTAATGAAGATAAATATACGTTTTCAGCGGTGTTCCAGATCAATAAGGCTGGAAAGATAAAGGACAGCTGGCTGGGTAAAACCTTGATCCATTCCGACCGCAGGTTCAGTTATGAAGATGTGCAGGTAATTATTGAAGGCGCCAAAGGCGACCACGAAAAGGAAATAAAGGTGCTGAATGAAATGGCCCAGAACCTGAGAAAACAGCGTTTTGAACACGGAGCCATCAATTTCTCCAGCCAGGAAGTTAGGTTCAAACTCGATGAAACTGGTAAACCGATAGGTATAGTTATTAAGGAAAGCAAGGAAGCCCATAAACTGATCGAGGAATTTATGCTGCTGGCCAACCGCACGGTGGCCGAATATGTTTCCGGTATCACCTTTAAGGATGCTCATGTACCATTCCCGTACCGTGTGCACGATGACCCAGATCCTGAAAAGCTGAAGGTATTCGCATTATTTGCCCGCCGCTTCGGTGTGAAGCTGGATATCAGCGACCCCGACGGTATTGCAAAATCATTTAATGAAATGCTGAGCAGTGTACATGGTAAACCTGAGCAGCATGTACTGGAGCAACTGGGTATCCGCACCATGTCGAAGGCCGTGTATACTACCGATCATCATGGGCACTACGGACTCGGCTTTAAAGACTATTGCCATTTTACGTCACCTATCCGACGTTATCCGGATGTGCTGGTACACCGCATTTTGCAGCAGTGCCTCGAAAACGACATTAAGCCAATAAAACACCTCGAAACCCAGTGCCGCCATTGTTCCGATCAGGAGCGCCGCGCCATGGATTGCGAACGTGCCGCCAATAAGTACAAGCAGGTAGAGTTCATGCAGGATTTTGTAGGACATGATTTTGACTGCGTCATCAGTGGTGTATCTAATTTCGGCTTTTGGGCAGAAACGGTGGAGCACAAATGTGAAGGCATGGTGTCCATGCACGACCTTATGGAGTTCGATAGTTTCGTATTTGTGGAAGGTGAATATGCCTTGGTGGGTCAACGCTCAGGAATGAAATTTTCGATGGGTGACAAGGTCAACCTACGCGTAGCCTCCACCAACCTCGATAAACGCCAGATCGATTTCGCCGTCATGGCCATCCCCGGCACCAAACCCAGCCGCAAAAAAGCTCCGGCTAAGGATGCAGGCAGGAATTATGGTGGTGGGAAGGG
>CANCGR010000548.1 GCA_947377625.1 Gammaproteobacteria bacterium
CGTTTAACTTTTCTCCTAAAAATAACCCTTCCCGGCAGAGAAATCAGGAAGGGCCTTTTATTTCAGGGTGCAAAAGTACGAAATTAGGCGTTACAAAAATCGGTGATGCGTTAAATATTTAATAATTTTCCTCAATGATGAGTGTAAAATCTGTTAGAAAATGACCACAGGGCCATTTTTACCGGGGTTATCCTGTCGACGCGATAATGTTTTGAAAGACGGCTATTGTCATTTCAACTAGCCCAATTTACTTCTTTCAAAGCTCCAGGTCAATTTAAAAAGAACAAGATTCGCTTATGCAAGCTAATGTTCAGCGAGGCCGCAAGGTCTACTTTGACCAATCTTGTATTGAAATGTTGGTCAATCGATTGAGGTGACTGACATTATTGGTTACCATAACCATATCGTGATAAAGGGCAGTAGCACCTATCAGAATATCAAAGTCATCAATCATTGTGCCTGTTTTCCGCTGCCTTGCTTTCTCCTCAGCATAAATATCTAATGCATCATATATAGGGAAAATTGGAAACATGGGAATAAACGAGGCTAAAATTTTCCTTATTTCATTAGGCGTTTTGCTATTTTCAGCTCCATATTTGAGTTCCGCAACGGTAACTTCTGAAATGAAACAATTGGAGGCTCCCACTACCTTTATTTTTTCAATAATATTCGTCCTGCCTTTTAGAAAGAATATACAAATGTTTGTATCAAGCAAATATTTTTTTAAAGCGGTTCAATTTTTCGGTTATTAACCCTTGAAGCCCTGATTTCGGCGATGAGTTCTTCGGCACTTTCTTCGGTCTTCCAGGCGCCAAATAAAGACTCTAGCGAGACAACCGGCTCTTTCTCACTCTTCTTTAATGACTGGGAAAGCTTAGCTATCAGGTCAAGCTTGATATCTGCATTTAAATTGCTCAGGAGTCCATAATAATAATCTGCCAGGCTGACTTCTTTCAGCGTACTCATAAAACTATTTTTACCAAAGTTATGAACTTATTCAAATATCTGAACCATTCAACCCATGCACATATCCTACAAAACCCAATTAATGATCACATAAAGGGCTGCCACAAAAAACACGGTAGCCAGTGCTAAAAACATGGCCAGCTTCTTGAGTTGTTGAGAACTGTATTTCTTCATAAATATTTCAAAAATTAAACCTGCAAACGGACGGGGCAAAAAAATGCCTGCCATTGTGAGTGGCAGGCAAGTTAGTAATTTATTTTTTCATTGGCTCAGCAACTGCCAGGTTGAATTCCCTGGAAACAGTTTGAATCGGAGCTTCCGGTTTCTTTGTATCTATAAGACTCAATGTAACCTTACACTTACCAGTGCCCAGGTTTTGAATGAAATTTGACTCCCAATTAGTTATGGTAACTGTAGTGTCAATTTTCAAATCCGGATTGGCGATCTGTGCCTTAACTACATAACCATCGGCTGACAATGTGCAATTTGCGAGATAGAAGTCGAGCAACAGGTTAGCAGTATCTTTTCCGAAATAATCGCCTTTAGGGCGGCTATAGAACAGCATGGGTGTTTTAACGTCATCGAGCTTCTTGTAATTGCCTTTCTCGTCTACCTTAAAGTGTATTACTACAGCAGCCTCTTTATTTTTTAATGATTCGTGGTAAGAGCGGGAAAGGAAGCACAACAAAGTGTGTTCTGTATTATTGGGTAGTGTAAGTGCATTCTTTGGTTCGTACAGTGCCTTGTATGGTCCGTTATCGAGGATAAAATGGATGTGCTGGCCGTCCTTGGAATTGGCGCATGACTTACTGCCATTGTCGGCGGTTTGTGCTTTCAGCTCGTAATTCTTCACATCAAATTCAAACGAAACTTTGGCTGAATCTGTACCAACTTTCTCTGCTTTTGCGGATTTCAATGCGATCGTGGCACTGGCAAATTCAGGAGATGCACCTACTTTGGCAAGTGCCAGTGGCTGGCGTGGCGTAACGTGCGCAGTATCAGCAGCTCCGGCAGTGCCTGCAGGTGTTCCATTGTTACAAGCGGCAAGACCCATTGCGGAAATAGCTGCAATAGCTGATAATTTCACTATCTGTTTCATGCTAAGAATATTTACTACAAAGCTAATGTAGTATTCTAAGAAAGTGACCGTTTTATTGAAAATTGCCATTGGGCGCTCCGACAGGGAAATCAGTTTTGTTGATTTATGTGTCTCCTATTTCTATTCCCGGGCATTTGCATCACCAGCTTGCAGTGCATAATAATAAAAGGACTGCCCATAAAAGCAGTCCCCGTTGATATTACACTCAAAACAAAATTCTGTACCCTGGGATTGAAAGCCAGACAATTACATCTTCACAAATCTCTTCACCACACTACCCCCAGCACCCATTATTTTAATATAATAAATACCCGCAGGAAGCGCTTTAATGTTCAGCTTTGTTTGGGCATTATGAATATCTTGTTGTAAAACGGTTGTTCCCATGCTGTTGCTGATGATAACACCCGCATCATGCGCACCCTCCATTTTTACGGTCAGCTCATTGGCAGCAGGGTTAGGGTAAATTTCATACTCATTAGCCGGAGCAGTGAGCGGCTGCACACCCGACGGAAAGCCAATAATATTATGCTCCTCATTGGTCATCACCACCTCATTGTCATCGAAGTAGATACCTACCCTTGCGGGTATTATGGTGCCATCTGGCACACCGTCCTTAACTCTGATATCATACTGGAAAGCCCCGTCGCAGTAGCCATGGTGGGTGCTATCCAGTAATTTAATGCCAGGAAAGTCAAATTTCACAATGGTCAATCCACCCACATGTTGTGTTTCCAGGTACATTTCATTGGACGCAAACACTGGCCTGAAAGTCGCTGCATCCAGATACCCCGAAAGCGTATCCAGCACATAAATATTCTGTGCAGTATCGTTCCCATCATTTTCAAAACCCACTGAATAATGCAGCAACGTACCAGCCAGTATATGGCCCGATGGGGTGGATTGGATGAAGTTAGGGTCGTAGGAGGAGCGAATGGTGTCAAGCCTGTCGTTATGGTTGTTGGTGGTATCTGCGTCGCCTGTTTCAGGGGTTACTGTAAAGCTGCTGTGGACGGTATCGCCGGGGGTGTAACTGGCGGCGGCGGATGGTTTTGTCAATTGATACGATATATGGAGTGTAGGCGAAAGTGCATTTATTGCTGAGAGATTCCAGGTAATCGTCGATCCCGATACTGATGTTGGAGAAGGAACACTTCCCACAAAAAGGTATTTGGGACTGGAGACCAATGTTACTATGGGGGACTGTGTACTGCAACCAAGGTTGTCAACATAAATATCTCCACGGGCAGCATGGGATCCTGACTGGGTTATTTGACGCTCACTTAGGTTGAATGTCGAACCGGAACATCCTAGGCCAAAGTATTTCCTGCAATAAATATTAACTGCAGGCACAATAGTATCGTAAACAATATCCGATGACGGAAATGATATATAGCTACCTCCTGGAGGAATAGCCCTGAATGCATACACTGTACCGATCGGCCCTGTGGCTTGGTAATAAAATCCGCTGGTAGCAATTATCGTATCAATTGTTATACCATTTGAATCAACAATTGTCGCACTTGTTTTTGTATACGCTGGAGCCGTTGACGTATATGCTCCACTTCCTGCGAGGTCAACAACATATGAAATTGGCAAACTTCTGCAAAAAGTATAACTATAAGTATGGACAATAGTGTCTTGTGGTATGCTGTTGAAATATAGAATATGTTTTACGGAATACGTGCCCGAATGTGCATAATAATGGGTGCTGGTTGCCGAAGAAGTCGTACTACCTGTAAGAAGAACAGAATCCTTCAATCCATCTCCGTAAAATGTAGTAACGTAAAGGAGGGATGAATTACCATTGGCGTTGACCTCAAATTGAGGCCCGCCGCACACTGTACTTGAGGTATCAATAACATTATTACTTATAATTTGATACTGATAGGAAATATGTGCTGAACTGGAGTAGCCAGTCAGACCGCTTGAGGAACAAGTTACCGCGCAACGGTAATAATAATCGCCGGAGGGCGTAAAATGATAGCTGCTATCAGTAGCACCCGTAGCCAAAGTGCTCCAACCGGTGGTGCCATTAACCGATTTTTGCCACTGAAAATCAAGACCAGTAAATCCTGAATAGCCCGCAACCAATATTGTGTCAATACAAGCACTGCAATAGCTGCTAGTCGCTACCGCAGTGCTTGCGGAAGGAGTACCTGAACAAGGAACAGCATATGTAATTAACATTGGGGCTGTGGTTGCTGACGCGCCGCTGGTTGAACAAGTGACTTTGCATTTGTAATACGTTGATGCTGTCATACCTGTAACAATGTACACTGGCGAAGTTGCACCAGCAATGTCGGTAAATGAAGTTCCAGTTGCCGAGGTTTGCCATTGGAATATGATTCCAGAAGTCGAAGAATACCCAACGTCAGTCAAGGTGTCAGAACTTGATGCATTGGAAGTGACGGAAGAAGGGGTAATAGCGCCAGCAGTGGGAGTTCCCGAGCACAATATTAAACCGGTACCAGATACAGGAACAAGTAATACCCCAGAAGCCCCATTCCTTAAAGCAATGCTGCCACCATAACTCATCGCCGACCCGGGCACAAATCTCACAGAAACAGAGTCAGTTAATGCTCCACC